>JAKAZF010000268.1 GCA_021826605.1 Planctomycetota bacterium
CCAAACATCACATAGCCGCCGTCTTGCCGGCGGTAACCCTCCGCCAAAAGCGCTGTGTGCCGAGCTGGGATTTCTTCGCAGATCGCGAAGAATCTGACAGATTGTGGCACGGTTATGCCGCCGCACTGAAAACGCTGAGGTCGTTGGTTAAAGCAATCAACATTACCATTTCATGGGATCCACATTGTGGCAGACCGGGAGAGCTGAGGTGTATGAAAATGCAGTCAATTCGCGTGTTTTATTAATAAAATATTCGTATTTATAAAATAAATCTTAACACAATCTTAACACAAACTTAATACTAAGATACTGTTAGTTTATCTATAGTATTGCGTAAGCATCGGGAGAAGTTCCGGCGTTTGGTAGTTCGGTACGCCCTTTTTCGATGTTTTTGACGCGGAGAAACAATACATGGCAGCCGCAGTGAATAACACCGTTCATGCCCACGAGGTTACGGAAGCTCTTAATGAAGTAAAATTCAGCGGCTTTCACCTCCGCGCCATCATCACAGCCGGTATGGGCTTTTTCACCTCGGCCTATGATTTGGCAATCATAGGAACGGCCGTGGGCCTGGCCAATGAAAGCTGGAAGGCCGGTCCGACGGAGGTCGGCCTGATCGCATCGTCATCTTTGTTTGCGACATTTATCGGTGCCATTTTATTTGGCACATTGGCTGATCGTATTGGCCGGAAAAGTGTTTATGGTCTGGAAGCTGTTCTGATGACCATTGGGGCCCTTGGCAGTGCCTTTTCATTTGGCGTCTGGCAACTTGTGGCGTGGCGCGTGATCATGGGTTTGGGGATCGGTGGAGATTATCCGCTTTCCGCTGTGATCATGAGCGAATACGCCAACCGTAAAGACCGCGGCAAAATGGTGGGCATGGTATTTTCCTGCCAGGCCTTGGGCTTTCTGGCTGGCCCGATTGTCATTCTTACGCTTCTGGCGGCGGGAGTTAATCATGATCTGGCGTGGCGACTTGCACTGGGCGTTGGGGCACTGCCCGCCGCCGGCGTGATCCTGTTGCGGCGGGCAATGCCGGAATCGCCGCGCTGGCAGGCCCGTGCAAAGGGCAAAGCCGCGCAGGCCGCCAAGGATATGGCCAATTACACGCAAGGCCTGGCCCGCTCGGTTGCTACGACAACCAGTGTCGTACGCGAACCCTTGGGCAAGTATGCTTTGACGCTTCTGGGTACGGCAGGCTGCTGGTTTGTTTTTGATTACGCTTATTACGGCAACACCATCGGTATGCCGGCAATTATCAGTTCCGTTGCTCCGCACGCTTCCATGATTACCACGGTGGCGTGGAACGTCATTATTTTTGGTTTGTTCGCGGTTCCCGGATACGTTTTTGCATTCATGTTCAGCGACAAACTCGGGCGAAAATTTATTCAAATGACGGGCTTTGCACTTATGACCCTGATGTTTCTGGTGCTCGGACTTGTGCCGGCCCTGAGCCATGATGCCGCCGCGTTTATCACCGTTTTCGGTTTAAGTTATTTCTTTTCCGAATTTGGGCCTAATGTCACCACCTTTGTTCTGGCGGCGGAATTGTTTCCCGTTAATCTGCGCACCACGGGTCATGGTATTTCATCCGGTGTCGCCAAGTTTGGCGCGTTTCTCGGCGTGCTGTTCCTCAACGGCATTCTGGCCAAACTCGGCTTTGGCGGCGGCATGTTGCTTTCCGCGGGCATGTCGGTCGTCGGTCTGATCTTGACCGCTTTGTGCATCAAGGAACCGGCTGGAAAATCACTGGAAATGGCCAGTATGGAATCTCATCCGGAGACCGTTCCATTTTCAGACAGCCTGCACGGCCAAAGTGAAACGGGTTTTGGCGCTTCAACCGGACGCATGTTAAGCTCCGACACCGAGGAAGACACTGCCGAGGAACTTGTTGGCGCCTGACGCTCGCCGGCTTAAGAGCCTGCTTGGAAAGTCCGATGCGGGTGGATTGGGGGGGCAAATGGATGGATGCAAGGACGCAGATCCGAGGCATATTCCGGAATATGTTGAGGATCGAGGACGCCGCAGACGGCCGTTTGCCGCCCCAAGGCACTCCCGGCGGAGTTTCCAAACAGGCTCTAAAACAATCTCGCGCACGCTTTGACTTTATCAGCCGCCGGCGCAAAGACCGCCGGCCACTGTTGCACAGCTCATTTTTTTTAATCGCCTTTCCGACCCGGAATCGGCTTTGCGCACAATGTTCCGCCTTCGTCAATCATCCCATATGGCCGATAGCGCGGATATTTCATATTTCGGACGAAGCATTTCCAACACCTGAGTTGGCAAACCAATACCGCAGTCCACGGCATTACACCAAAAATCCAAGGCGAACCGAGATCGCAGCTACCCGCCACGGCAGCAATGTTCGCCAGTGAATGGGGGCTTTGCAGCGCTTCGCTGTGAACCGGGGCTTCGTCTGCGGTGCCCGGTGGGCGCAAAGCATTTCCGTGCCTTTGGCATGAACAATCATGAGTTGGCGTTATGCACAAAGACGGGGATGTGGTATTTTTATAGTGTCTTTTATTCTGGAGATTGCACGTGAGCGCAGAAAACAACTCGACCGAAAGTATGGAACTATCACCGCAGGAACTCCAGAGCGTGGAGAAACTCCAGGACGGTTTCAAAAAAATCCGGCAGGAATTGGCGAAAACCGTGGTCGGGCAGGATCAGGTCATTGAAGAACTGCTGATCGCCCTGTTCTGCCGCGGGCATTGTCTGCTCGTGGGTGTACCGGGTCTGGCCAAGACGCTGCTGGTATCAACCTTGTCCAAAACGTTGAATTTAAGCTTTAACCGCGTGCAGTTCACGCCTGATCTGATGCCATCGGACATCACCGGCACAGAAGTCATTGAGGAAGATAAATCCACCGGGCAGCGATCGTTGCGGTATGTTAAAGGGCCTATTTTCGCCAATGCCGTTCTGGCGGATGAAATCAATCGCACGCCGCCTAAAACACAGGCCGCCTTGCTGGAAGCGATGCAGGAGCACCAGGTTACCGCGGGCGGTGTGCAGCGGCGATTACCAGAACCTTTCTTTGTCATGGCTACGCAAAACCCCATTGAACAGGAAGGCACCTATCCACTGCCTGAAGCGCAATTGGATCGGTTTATGTTTAATGTGCTGGTCAGCTATCCTACAGAGCAGGAAGAATTTGACATTGTCCGCCTTACCACTGCCCCGCGGCATGTGCAGGTGGAACATGTGCTGACGGCGGAAGAGGTGCTGCAACTGCAGGAACTTGTGCGGAAAGTGCCCGTGCCGGATCATGTGGTGCGCTACGCGTTGCGCTTAACGCGCCAGACACGCGTGTCCCAGGCCGATGCTCCCAAATTTGTAAAAGATTACGTGGCGTGGGGTGCCGGGCCGCGGGCCTCACAATATCTGGTTCTGGCCGGCAAAGCCCGGGCGCTGTTGCAGGGGCGGTATCATGTCAGCACCGAAGACATCCGCGCGGTGGCCTATCCAACGCTTCGCCACCGTGTGCTGACAAACTTTAATGCCGAAGCGGAAGGTATTCATTCCGATGATATTATCCGCATGCTCATCGAACATACCGACCGCGATGATCAAAGCGCCAGGGTAACCGCGGGCATGCCGAAGGTATTGCACAGCGCGTAACCGGACCGGAGAGAGAGAATTGTTTTGAGTCAAAAGCAGGATTTTAAGTGTGTGCGTCCGTGAGTGTAGAAGTTCCGCAGAAGACGGATTATAAAAAATATCTCGATCCGCGCACGCTTGCCAAGGTTGCCGCTCTGGATGTGCGCGCCCGACTGATTGTCGAAGGTTTTATCACCGGTATGCACCGTTCGCCCTATAAGGGCTTTTCCATTGAATTTGCCCAGCATCGCCCCTATACCAGCGGCGACGATATCAAGTATGTGGATTGGAAAGTCTTCGGCCGCACCGATCGGCATTACATCAAACAGTACGAGGAAGAAACCAACCTGCAGGTCATGCTCGTGGTGGATGCCTCGAACTCCATGAATTATGCGGGGCAGTTCAACCCGCAATGGCGAAAGTTTGATCACGCCATCAGTATCGCGGCCAGCATGGCGTATGTGGCCATTCACCAGCAGGATGGAGCCGGGCTGGCCGTGTTTGACCAGAAAATCCGCAAACTTTTGCGCCCCAGCAACAGTCCGCGGCATTGGCGCACCATTATTGAAGAACTGTCCAATTCTCCCGGCGGCCCCAAAACCGGAACCGGACAGGTATTGGAGGAAATTGCCGAGGAAATCCGCCATCGCAGCCTGTTTATCGTTATCGGAGATATGTTTGACGACCCGGCGGGGATTATCAAGGGAATTCGCCATCTGCGATATCGTCGGCATGATGTCATTGTCATGCAGGTTCTTGACCACGATGAATTGGAATTTCCATTCCGCAATACCACGATGTTCAAGGGCATGGAAGACCTCGCTGAAGTGGTGGTGGAACCACAGGCATTGCGGGAGGCGTATCTGGAGGAATTTCAGAAACATACGGAGGCCCTGCGGACCGCGTGCCATAAATTGCAGGTAGATTTTCTGCAGATTGATACCAGCGTGCCACTGGATGTCTCATTGCCGGGATTCCTGGCCAATCGGGCGGCGCGGATTCACTGAGCCGGAAAATCCGGCATGGAGAGTCAGGAACTGGAATAAGGAATATGGAAATACATTTGGAGTCACGTTGAGTTTGTTGTTGCCCATGGGTGTGTTGCCTTTTGTTACGCCGTGGCTTTTTGCCGCGGGGGCGGCGTCCGTATCGATACCGATTGTGATTCATCTGCTGAATCGGCGGCGCTTTCGGATTCAGGCTTGGGCGGCAATGGAATTTCTCCTGGCGGCCCATCGGCGCAATGTGCGTAAACTTAAATTGCAGCGCTGGCTGTTGTTGCTGTTGCGCTGCCTGGCGCTATTGCTGCTGGCCGCGGGCATTGCGCAGTTTCTGCCGCCGGGAGCTGTTCTGGGTGCCATTCTCGGCAATGCCAGCCGCCTGACGGTGGTGGTCTGGGACAACGCCTATACCACGCAATATCGCCCGGCCGGGCAGAAAACGGTTTTTGTCCGTTCCCGATCGTTGCTCACGCATTG
>JAKAZF010000269.1 GCA_021826605.1 Planctomycetota bacterium
ACTTCGGAGCAGGTATCGCACGTATTTGCCGGATTTCGATTTATCTACATGCACAGTCATAGTGGCCACTATAATATCACAATCAAATTTAATGTCAAGGATAAAATCAATATTAATACAACATTTTAGTGGCTACACGCAAAAGCGAAAAACACACGTAACATATTGTAAATAAATGAGTTGCGTAAAATGACGTCTGGAACATCCGCTCCATAGCCGCCACGTAATTACTGACTTCGCGCGTGTCATCCATCGGCACGCCGGGGGTTCCTGAATTGCAAACAGCAGCAGATCAGATAAAGAACATTGGGTGCCCTCAATCATGGAAGACAGCACAGCCTCCTTCCGAACGCAGATATAGAGGAATAAATCGGGATCGGGCAGCAAGGTACATACCGCATCCAAGCGGCCCAGCCAGACCAGAGCCGCATTCAATCTGACTTGCAGTTGCCCGGAAAAAGTTGACCGGAGGTACCGGCGGAAGGTGCGCGGGAATAAATGCTTTCACCGTTTCGCCAACGGTTGAAATGGCGGTTAGCGGCCTTGGAGTCCACGTTTCATGGGACATATCTTGACTTAATATCGCAAAATAAGGAATCCTCTTATTTTACGAAAGGCCCATATCGTAAAATAAGCGGTTTCCATCACGTGCCCGTTGCGGGCAGTGGCGGTGGAATTAAAAGCGATGGCTGCTCCACGGCGGCTTTGGCATTCACGCGCTTGCCGTTCACGCGGATTTTACCGTTGGCGGTGGATGGGGCGGAGGTTGCGGGAACATCAGAACCCAGTAATGGCTCGCCCTCTTTGGTTTCCGCCAGGCGGGCTTCAATGCGTTTAGCGTAGTCGGACGATAGTTCAAAGCCAATAAATTTCCGCCCAAGCTTTTTGGCGGTTACCAGCGTGGATCCGCTGCCGCCAAAGGGGTCCAGAACGGTCTCACCCTCATTGGAAGAGGCTTTGATAATGCGCCCCAGCAACTGCTCAGGCATCTGGCAGCCATGCCAGCCGGCGCGTTCTTTAAATGTTCCGCACACGCGCGGAAAATACCACATGTCTTCATTGGGTTGAAATTGATCCGGAATATCCTGCGGACGGAGAATCCAGGTATCATCGGGCAGGCGGCCATCGGGATTGCCGCGGCTGTCCCCATAAACCAGCGTGCGGGCCGATGGCACGCGAATCGGCGGAATGTTGAAGGTGAATTTTTTGACGTCCTTAACGAAATGAAACAGGTGCGTGTGGCTGCGGGCAAATTTATATTTGCACTGCACGCCGAAGGTATAATACCAGAGCACCCAACTGCGGCATTTAAGTCCCAGCTCACGCTGAAAAATCAATTTCAGTTCCGCCGCAAAATCATCGCCGATCGCCAGCCAGAAGGTGCCGTCCGATTTCAGCGCCCGGACCACGCCGGCTCCCCATTGCCGTGTCCAGGCCAGATAATCTTCGGCGGCCCGCTTGTCCTCATAAACATCATATTTATAGCCGATGTTAAAGGGCGGATCGGCAAACACCAGATCAATGCTGCCTTCAGGAATGTCCGCGAGACCCTCGATACAATCACGCTGATAAATCTGATTGAGTTCCATCACACCACCTGTTGCAGTCCCGGAAACGGGATGACCATCAAACCAATATCATGCCACATATTGCCCGAACAAAAATCGAACAACACTGCATATAGTACGTGGCGGGCATTTGGTTGTCCACCAAGCTGCACGATAGTATGGCTGTAAGACCGCGATTTGTCACGTTAATTTTTTGCCAACAGCTTATCCACGATGGGGCAGCCTGCGGCACCGATATTGCCGATTATAAAATCGGGCGATCCGCCGGGCGAAGGCCCAAACGAATCCTGCATGGATTAGAACAAAGCATCGTTAACTACCACGATTTCACTTTGGCGGAATGACAATGCGCTCGCCGGCACGAAGCTTATTGGGACTGGATCCAATGATCCGGCGGTTGGCATTATAAATCCGTCTCCACAGCCCGGGGTTGCCATAAAATCGCCGGGCGATGCTGGATAAATCTTCTCCGGCCCGCACCACATACGTGCGGCCGCTCCGGCTTGAAGACGCATAAGTGTGGTGCCGAACGCGATGAGATGTTCCGGTCATCGCCGTGCGGCCACGATGCGGAAGACGAATCCGCTGGCCAATTCGCATACGTCGCGGATCGAGTCCGGGATTGGCGCGTTCCAGTGCATGAATCATGCGTTCACTGCCGTAGATGCGACGGGAAATGGATGCCAGCGTATCATTCTTGCGAACGATATATATGCCGCCATGCGGTGCCGAAAGCGTAAGGGTTCGGCTGCGATGCCGATGGCGACGCGATCCCAGCGCCACACTGGAAGCCGACCCGGTGGAGCCGGAATTTACCGGCGGAAAACTCAGCGTAGCATTGGTGTTACCGTTTCCAGCCGAATCGGCGGAACCTGCGTTGACGCTGTTACCGGCATTGCTGGAATTTGTTGCGTTCAAGCCGGAATTTCCGGTGTCGGCCGCAGGTGTATTAAGCGACAAGGTTGCATTGGAGTTATCCGCGGTGGCACCCGTCGCACTGGCGGGGCCAGCCGTGGGTGAAGCAGCAGTGGTCTGGCTGGTGGCAAGTGACGGCATAGACGTTGCGGTCTGATCGGCCATACTCGGCATGGTTGCGGGCATGGAAGTTGCGGCGGTTGCCGGCAGGGAGACCAATCCCGGCTGGGTTTGGCTCGGTTGGGTCAAAGCCGGTGGGACCGGACTGGATCCTGGAAGATTCGGTGCCTCAACCAGCGCCGGCTGGGCGCTGGGCAGAGCGTTATTCTCCGCGGTGCGACTCGATGGATTACGGAATGCAAAGTAAATGATAACCAGTACAACAATGATCAGCACCGCGACCAGAGCGACTTTAGCGTCGGTTCGCATGGAAAAACTCCCGCAGGATGGTTGCGCACGGCTGGAAACTCCGGAAACCTGTCATACTAGCGCCAGCGGCAACCACTTCCTGACCGGTCCAGGCTGACTTCTACGCCGCTCCATGCGACAATACAGTTTCAGCGCCATATAGATTACTACAGAGCGAAGAATTCAACAAGGACACTGTTTTTCGCATTTTTGCCACATTTTTATCATCTTGGCCATCACGGCAGGGAACTGCCCGGCGCAGGTTCCGCTTCTGCTTCATGATGGTGATGATGATGGGCACATGATGCATGATCGTCGGCAGTTCCCGGCGCTGGAACATTGACTCCCATGGCTGTGACATCATGAATGGATTTGAAGAAAGCCACCGCCGCCACGCCGAAAAGCATCACCACCGCAAGGAAAAATCCAACGCCCAGATGGGCCAGGTTGTGCACTTTGATGCCGGTACTGATCTGAAGATCGCCAATGACCGGAAAAATCAACCCCAGCAAACCCACCAGAGCAAAGCTGAACCCGCCCCAGGTTAATACCCGACCCGACATCAACCGGGCGATCATCACACGGGCATTTTCGCTGAACTTTCGTTTAGCCATCCATTGGCCGAACAAGCCCCCCACCAGCACCTGCATGACCATGGTGCCGAGTCCAAAAAACATTCCCGGAACAAATCCAACCCACGCATTGGGCATGTGCGGCGCCAGGGCTGTGTACACGAGAATCGCAAAGGCACCCGTGCCCCATCCGGCGATAAATCCATGCACCAGTGGCATCCACCATGGTGCGGACTGCGGATCGGCGGCTCCTTCCGAGTGCAGCATATTATGTGTGTGCAGCAGATGCCAGATTTTTCCGCGCCGCAAAATATATATTCCCGAACCCGCCATTACGGTTCCCACTATGATATAAACCGAATAATTGAACCAATCGGCTCCCATTAATGCCATGACCGGCTTAACAAAAAGGAATGCCAATTCCGATGCAATTGAACGCTGAAGCGTAAATGCCAGCGAAAAAAGCAGTCCCGCCCTCATCCCGCCTTTCCAACTGTAGCTGCCGACGCTGTAGCTGAACGTGATGGGCCAGGTGTGCTCGTCAGGGGTTATGCCATGCACCATGCCCAGAAGGAAGGCCGTAGCCAAAATGGCCACCACGGTCATCCCCACACCGCTGGGATTCCATAAATTTAGATTCGCCAGGATCACCGCGTGCATGATTCCACCTCGCCAAAGCATGTCAATAATTGCTGCAACACAACACCTTCCGCCAATAATGCCGAATCCTCAGGCCTTCGCCGCCGCATGACGCCGCGCCAGATGGGATGGCAGTTTTCCCTGCGGCACGTGCTGCCCGCAGGTGGCGCATTGATCGGCTTTTTCAAAACAATCAGCACACAACAGCTCGCCGGTCTTCTCAAATTCGGTCAGCCGAAGCTGATCCGATTTGGGCATGGCTTTTACCAGCTTCCGCAAACGAGGCATCACCGGCAGCGCCGTATGGCATCCGGTGCAGGTTGCAAATTCAAGCTGCTTGAGCAGCAGTTCAATTTCATGACTGCGATTGGCCGGAATGGTGCCTTTACCTTCACACAACGGGCACAGATGCCCAAGGTACGCATAGACGGCATCACGAATTAATTCGCTTTTGTTTTTGACGCTGGCCAAAAGCTCCGCAAGTTTCGCGTCTACCTTAAAGGCCATGACCTGATCCTTCGGCATTTTTCCGGATTGTTGATTTTTACGCATCAAATATTCCTTACAACCGCCCTGCCGGATCGCGGCGAACCGGGCTGACAGTTAGATTATACAATGTATTACACTGTCATGACAACTGCGTAATACTTCCTTATACGCTTATACCCGTGGCGCGGTTCGCCATTAACCCAAGAAATGGACTTGGGGCATTGGCAATGTCGGCGGATAAAATCACGATCTCAGCGGCGCGAACGATACATTTATCGGCTCGTCGCCGGATGCCGGACGGGAGGTTTCATCGCGTTAACCGGCGCTATTTGCGGGAGCATTTTGGCCGATACAGCAAGTTTGACCCGGGCCATGGACGGATCCAGGCGAATCGCATGGCGATAAAACTTCTCCGCATATTTCCGATGTCCGGCCAGATAACTCACATGGGCCAATTCCATCCACCCGGTGGCAAAATCC
>JAKAZF010000270.1 GCA_021826605.1 Planctomycetota bacterium
GGCAGCACTGGGTCAACCACCGGATTATCATCCGGTGCTCTACAAGATTGACAGAGATTTACGTACCGTAGCTCAATGCGGCAGCGTTGAGTTCGCGGCGGAATGCAATGTGATGACACGCCGTATTCCGCCCGTCGCCAACAGCTCCCCTTCAGATAATGTCTCGCGCGGGCGATCAGTTAAACAGCCCGCGGTGCTTGTAGATTTTGGAGCACGTTAAACTGTAATGTTCCACCACACCCTGATGGTTAAATAAAATGACCAGCGATTTGTTTGTGCCGCGGGCGTTGACTTCCACCAAGTTGATAAACGGCATAAAATCCGCGGGCGTCAGTCGGAAAAGTCAATGAAAAAAATCTGAATTCGCGTTTATAAAATCAGGCGATTGGAATTCAAACTTGACAAGCACCCCACATTAGTATAACATTAAACTAATGAACAGGATGTCAAAAACTTCCGGCACGTCAAAGCACCTCAATGTGCTGGTGCCGGAAGCGCAATTGCCGCGGGAAAATTGGCTGGCTATCGCACGGGTTCATTCCCTGATGACCAAGCAATTGGATCGCAGCTTGCGGGACATTGACCTGACTATTTCTCAGTTTGAAGTGCTGATGATATTAAACAGCAAAGCCGGTTTATCGCAGCAGGACTTGGCGCAATGTCTGCTGGTAACCAAAGGGAATGTCTGCACGGTTCTGGGGCGGATGGAAAAAAACCAATGGATCATCCGGCAGCAGGATCCGCATGATGGCCGGGCGCATTGCCTGCATCTGACGGAAAAAGGCTGTGACATGGTCAAAAAAGCCGCCCCATTAGCCGCCAAACAGGTGCGATTGCTGATGGACAGCTTAACCCGTGAGCAGCAACGTGTGCTCTATGGCCTGTTGGATCAGCTGGAGGGTTCCCTGGGCCATTGGATTTGACTTGCCTGACTATAAGGTATACCATTAAACTATTGTACGTGGTGGTTCTTTTTTAGGAGTTGTTTATGTCGGTTAAAGTTCATGTCGTATTTTACAGCATGTATGGCCATATCTGGCACATGGCCGAAGCTATTGCCGCCGGGGCGCGGGAAGTCAGCGGGGCGGAAGTGAAAATTTTCCGTGTACCGGAAACCATTCCAGCGGATATTCTTGAAAAACACGGTGCCGCAGGCGCGCAAAAGGCATTCGCCCATATTCCCGTCATCGCACCGCCGGAGCTTACGCAGGCGGATGCCATCATTTTTGGTACCCCGACACGTTTTGGCAACATGGCCGCGCAAATGCGTAATTTTCTGGACCAGACCGGCCAGATCTGGGCCACCGGCGGCCTGATCGGTAAAGTCGGCAGCGTCTTCGCCAGCACCGCCTCACAGCATGGCGGGCAGGAAACCACCATTACCAGTTTTCACTCTACCTTGCTGCATCATGGCATGGTCATTGTCGGTGTGCCTTATTCGGAACAGCGACTTGTTGCCATGGATCAAATCACCGGTGGAACACCCTACGGAGCCACTACCTTGGCCGGCGCAAAAGGGGACCGCAGCCCCAGTGAAAATGAACTGGCCATCGCCCGATTCCAGGGTAAACACGTCACGCAGATCGCAGCCAAACTGGCGGGTAAGTAAACATGAGTCCAGATAGAACAACAATTCGTAAACGCAATTGGTCACGTGTAGCCCTCTGGGTGATTCGCGGGTTGCTGGGTGCCGCATTTCTTGCCGCCGGCTCGCTGAAGCTGGCCGGAGCACCCATGATGGTCGCGGAATTCAACCGCATCGGCTTGGGGCAATGGTTCCGTTACTTCACCGCCATCTGCGAGATTTCCGGGGCCATACTGATTGTACTGCCTCTGTTAGGTGGTCTGGGCGCTCTGCTGCTGGTGTGCGTCATGTCCGGAGCGGTTCTAACAGAACTGCTGGTGTTGCATGATTCCGCTACTCCGGCCGCAGTCCTGGGCATTCTGGCGCTGATCGTTCTGATCACGCTGCGCGGGGACGTTTACCGGATTCTGCGATTGGGAAAAAAGCGAAATAGTGAGCTACTTCCGGGGTAATATATGATTATGTCAGAATCGAATCGAATCCCAGATGCTCCGGTTGATCCGATGTTTCTGGAACGCTGGTCGCCCCGGGCGATTGCACCGCGTGCCATTACGGATCAGATGGTGCGGTCATTATTTGAAGCGGTGCGCTGGGCACCGTCCTGCTTTAATGAGCAGCCCTGGTTTTTTGCCTACGCAGTCAGTGAATCCGGACGAGCAAAAATTGCGGACGTGCTGGTGCCGCAGAATCAGGTATGGGCGGCAAAAGCACCGCTGCTGATGATTATTTTTGCGCGGAAAAATTTCGCCCATAATGACAACGCTAACGCCTGGCACGCCTTTGACGCCGGTGCGGCGTGGATGAGCCTGGCGTTGCAGGCTCATCGCTTAGGGCTGGTCAGCCATGCCATGGGCGGCTTTGACCCCGAAAAAGCCTACAGCGCATTAGGCGTTGATAAAGAAAAATATGTTGCCCTTGCCGCAGTTGCAGTCGGTTATTATGGCGATCCCGCAGCGCTGCCTGAGCCGTTGCGGCAACGCGAAGCTCCGGCACACCGTGTTGCGATGGCTGAAAAGTTGCTGGTAATCCAGTAGCTTTTCCGGCACTGTGAGCCGGAATTATTCTGATGGGAAATTACGGCTTTGCGGGTAAAGCCAATTTCCCGGCTTTGATAAATGCGTCCACCTGTTGCCCAACATACAGGGGAAAGGGTGCCGGACCCATGCGGTAAACCACTTGCAGCACGCGGGTTTCCACCTGCTCCGTGGGAGCACCGGTAAGATTCTGCTTGGGCACCACAAAAGGCTCAATGCGTACAAAGGTCAATGGAATTGGCGTGCGTGTCATGCCGCGCACAAAGCACATCGCCCGTGCTGCAGGATTAAAGCTCGATGCATCTTCCTGATCTATTTGCAACCGCACATTCAAATGCCGGATGTCACCAAGAATTAAAGCCGCCAACTGCGGATTATCCGTGATGTTGTCCACCGCCGCGGTATCGGCAAATTGTCCCGGACGAATGTTAATGCGTAGAATTGTGCCGGCAATGGGGGCACGGACGGTCAGTAAATCAAGATTGACCATCGCCTGTTTCAACTGCGCATCATTCCCGGCAATCGTGGCCCGGGCGGCAAGGACCTGGGTTTTAGCAATGGTGATATCCCGGCTCCACGTGCCGGCATTAAATTGTGCTAAGTTGGCCCTGGCCTGCGCCAACTGCGCTTTGGCTGTCAGCCAGGCGAAGCGTCGATCCGCGACATCATCAACCGAAATAGCGCTGGTGCCGATCACCGGCTGTATGCGCTGCCAGCGCTGTTGGTCATTGGTATACGTGGCCTGGGCCGCCTGAAGAGCCGCCAGATAGGCCAGGCGATCTACCGCCCGCGGCGGTGATTCCAGTTTTGCTAAATTGGCCTGGGCCTGCGCCAGTTGGGCCTGGGCTGTCAGTACCCCGGCTCGCGCTAGCGCCACCTGCGCCTGGGCCTGTCGGGTGTCCAATTGAAAGAGCTTCTGCCCTTGAACCACCTGCTGATTCCATACCACATATACATGCGTTACCACACCGCTGATGAAGGGCGATACGGCAATCGATCGGCTTTCAGGTTCAATAATGCCGGACGCGGCAATGGCATTGGCGTACGGATTGCCCGCCGGTTGCACCGCAGGCGGAACCGACCGGTAGTGATGGGTGCTGCGTTTTACCGCAATAACGCCAATAGCCGCTCCGGTGATCGCCAGCACGGGAATTAAATATTTCCGAATCATACATTTCCTTTATCAGCTCAAACGGTGCCGGTGATGACCGTATCAATAATTCTGCCATCTTCCATGTGCGCGATGCGATCAGAAAAATGAAAAATACGGCTGTCATGCGTTACCACAATCACCGCCCGATCCGGCCGGACCGCGATGGTTTTAAGTAAACTGATAACCTGTTCGCCGGTTTTTCCGTCCAGAGCGCTGGTGGGTTCATCACATACCACAAGCCTGGGTTCGTGCACCAGCGCCCGGGCGAACGCGATACGTTGCTGCTGACCGCCGGACAACTCACGCGGGTAACTTTTCAGCCGCGTACCTAACCCCATTTTATCAAGAAAATCGCCGGCTCTATCCAGGGCCTGGCGCCGCGACCAGCCTAAAACCAGCAGCGGTACGGCGGCATTTTCCACAGCCGTGAGTTGCGGCAAAAGATTAAACTGCTGAAAAGCAAAGCCGACATTGTGCCCGCGATAGCGCGCTTTGGCATTGTTCCCAAGGGCCAGAAGGTCCTGTCCGAACAAATGAATAGCCCCGCCATCATGATTCAAAATGCCGGCAATCACCGACAGCAAGGTTGTTTTACCACACCCCGATGGCCCCACCAGCATCAGCATTTCGCCGGTGAAAACATCCAGCGTTACACCCGCCAGCGCATGATTCACCGCATTCCCCTGCCCGAAGGATTTTTCAACTCCGCGGCATTGCACCGCAAGATTTTCCTGCTGCAAAGTCATCGGCACCTCAACATCCCTGGCATTGGCTGCTCATTTATTTCATTGATCATTTGAACACCACCGCGGGTTCCAGTTTCACCACCGATATCAGGGAGAACAGACTGGCAAAAATAACAATGAAAATCATGCCCACGCCGGTCACAGCCATAATCTGCCACAGAAAAACCGCCAGCCGCTCGCTGGGCGGCGTGAAATGCAAAATGAGCATATTCGCAGCGCCGCTGATGCCGATCCCAATGCCAAAGCCCAGTACGCCGGTAACAATCGCCTGCAGCAGCACCATGCGAACCAGCATAAAATCCGTGGCTCCCATGGCTTTCAAGGCGCCAAGATACCGCAGATTATCATGCGTGAACTGGTACAGCGTCTGGCCGGCAATGGCGATTCCCACCAGCGCGCCCAGGCTGATGGTGATGCAGAAATTTATGGGAATACCCGTGGATTTCATGTAATACCAGAAGGTTTTGCTGGCGATACCCGCCTTGGTGTACGCCTCCAATCCGGTGCGCTGTTCAATGCGCCGGCACAGAACCGTTAAATTCTCCTTGGGC
>JAKAZF010000271.1 GCA_021826605.1 Planctomycetota bacterium
AATAAATACCAGATTCCATATCTCCATGACGCGCGGATCGGTGCCGTTCACCTGCGGGCCGCCAGTCATATCCGCGGTGCGGTCGATGAATATCTCCGTGCAGGGACCGCACGGGCCGGTCTCGCCCATTTCCCAGAAATTCTCATCGACAAACCGGTGAATGTGATGATCCGGTAAGCCGGCGATCTGCTTCCACAACTGTGCCGCCTCATCATCCGCCGGAACATTATCCGCGGGATTGCCGGCGTAAACCGTTACATGCAGCCGCAGCGGATTGATCTGCCAGACCTCGGTTAAAAGTTTCCAGGCCATTTCGATAGCGCCGGCTTTGAAATAATCGCCGAAGCTCCAGTTGCCGAGCATTTCAAAAAAAGTGTGATGCCGCCGTGAGCGGCCCACATCATCAAGATCATTATGTTTGCCGCCTGCGCGGATGCACTTTTGCGTATTGGCCACACGTTTCCAGGGGGCGGTAGCGGTGCCGAGAAAATAAGGTTTGAACTGATTCATGCCCGCATTGGTAAACAGCAATGTCGGATCATCATGCGGCACCACCGGACTGGACGGCACGAAGGTGTGCCCGTTCTGGCTGATAAAAAAATCAATAAATTGCTTGCGTATCTCACGCGATGTCATGCGCGTAACTCCTGTGAACCAAACTGGAATGGGGCATTCTAACAGGATATGCGGAAATTTGCTTCCCATTTCCTGCAGGAAAGTGGATATGAACTGATTTTATGGAATTGCCACGCGGGCCTTAATCATCTGGATAATGGCGTCCGGCTCGCTCATCCGGCCAACGCCAATCGTTCGGCACGCCTGCCATCCGGACTCCGGCCCGATCATTGCAATGTGGCGCGAACGCAGTAAGGCTACGTTAGCCTGTACCGCAGGGTTATTCCACATTTGCTCATTCATGGCAGGGACCAGCAGCAGTTTTTCGGGTTCCGCCGCCAGCAGCAACGTGCTAACCAAGTCATCCGCCAGGCCGTGTGCGATTTTCCCGATCATATTGGCCGTCGCGGGCGCAACAACAATCAGATCCGCCTGCTGTGCCAGTTGGATATGCTGGGGATCCTGACTGTCCGGATTATCAAACATATCCGTATGTACAGCATGTCCCGAAAGTGCTTCAAAGGTCAGAGCACCGACAAATTTCAGCGATTCAGCCGTCATGGCCACATCCACGCTGTACTGCTGCTGCGCCAGTTGGCTGACTACCTGGCACACTTTATAGGCGGCAATGCCCCCGCAGACACACACCAGAATTTTTCGCTGTGTGCTGTTCATAAGCCGTGTACACTCCGAAATCGTGAGGCTCTATCCGGTGTCATCCCGCCGCGATGCCAAGAGGTATGTTTATTTATGGCCCAGGGCTTCCGCAGGCTTGGTCATATTGCTTTTTTCAAAATCAATGCTGACTTTACCTTGAAGAATTTCATCCAGAACCACTTCCATATCGCTGCGGCCATTGCGCTCCACCAGCGGCCTCTGGCCTTCGATCAGCTCCGCCAGACGGTGTTGCACCAACGCACACAGCTTAAATCGGCCGCCAAGTTTATGTACAATGTCATCGCTCTTAATTGCTTCGATCATGTCGTATATGCTCCTGAAACTATTCCAACCGGGCGGTCGCGCCCATTGCAAATTTTACTTTTTCCGGCCAACGTGCCATAAAAAACTTCAACAGATTTCTGTCGTGATTACCTTTGTATGGTTTGCACAAAGCTGATCAATTCAGCGATGGTCTCTTCCAGGACGCGGTTGACCACTTTTATCCGGTACGCCCCGGACTGTTCAGCGAGGGCAATTTCCTGTTTGGCCTGCCGAAGCCGCGTTTCAATTACTTCCGGTTCATCGCGACCGCGTTCCCGCAGGCGCCGGGTTAATTCCTCTTCGCCGGGCGGTAGAATAAATACTCCGACTGCCTGGGGAAACATTTTGCCAATCTGAATACCGCCCTGAATGTCTATTTCCAGCAGCACCGTCCGCCCTAGCGCCAAGGCATCCAATACGGGTTGTCGCAGTGTCCCGTACCAATGCCCAAACACCCTAGCATATTCAAGAAATTCATTATTTGCAACACGTTGCTTAAATTCATTCTCATTTATGAATAAATATTGCTTTCCCCATTGATCCTGCGGCTTGCCGGCCCGAGTTGTTGCCGAAAGTGCGAATTGGGCGGGCAGGTCCCTGGCCAGGCGGTTGCACACCGTGGATTTTCCCACGCCCGACGGCCCTGATACAAAAAGAAGCAACCCTTGTTTGCTGTTTTCCATCAATTAATTTCCGTGCCTGGTAAATGTTAATGCCGGGTACTACGGTTCTTACCCCGTGCGGTCGTGACTACTCGACGTTCTGGACCTGTTCCTTGATGCGGTCAATAATTCCTTTGATCTGCATGCAGAGTTTTGCGATCTTGCCGTCGCTGGCTTTGCTGCCGATGGTATTGGCCTCGCGCAGCATTTCCTGCGCGATAAACTCCAGCGTTCGGCCCACCTGATTTTCTTTTTCCGCCAAACCGTTAAAGTGCTCAAGATGCCCCGAAAGCCGCGAGATTTCTTCACTGATATCCGCCCGTTCGGAAAACAAGGCCACTTCCCGTAAAAGATCTGTATCAGATAATGACAGCTTCGCGTCTCCCACCAACTGCATCACCCGTGCCCGCAGCCTCTGGTGATATTGCTGGGCAATCTGCGGTGCCTGCTGCCGGATGATTTCAAGCGAGGTGGCTATTTCGTCAAGATGCGATTTTAAATCTTTCCAAAGCGCTTCCCCTTCGCGCTTGCGCATCTGAACAACCTGCCCCAACGCATCTGCAGTCAGGCGGTTAATGACATCGCGCCGGTGCTGGTGATCCGGTTCGGCGGTTCCACGGTTGGGCGATTCACACACCCCCGGCAAAAGCAGCAGGTCGGTTAGATCAATGGTCATCGGTGCGGGCGAATCCTTGGCCAGTCGCGCCAAATCCTGCATTTCTTTAAGGTAATACTGGGCGGCTTCCCGATTAACCACAGCCGCCGTGCCCGCGGGCAGTACCACAGTAACGGTTAGATTTATGGAGCCGCGGCAGAGTTGCTGCCGCACCAGTTTATCGATCTCCGGTTCGCAATCCGCCAGTTCATCGGGGAGGCGAACAGAGACTTTCAGAAATCGGTTATTCACCGAACGAATTTCCACCTGGCAGAAAAAATTTTCCTCTTCCAGACTCGCTCTGCCGTAACCGGTCATGCTGATGATCATCTGAACTCCGAACCCATCACGGATGCGTCGCCGTGGATTTGGCCGGTGTGGCCGGGCCGCTAACTGGAACTTTGCCTGCCGTCGCAGGCTTGGAAACCGTCGTGCTGGTTGTGGCCGCGGTTGGTGCGGCGGTCTGTGTTGCGGTTGGCGTCGCTGCGCTTTTCGTCATGGCGGGCTGAGTTGTCGCAGCCGGGCGTGAGGTGGCGACAGGCGTTTTCCCCTGCACCATCCAATTCAATCCGATTGCCAGGAACATAAACAATACAAAAAGTACGACGGTAATCGTGGTAAACACGTCACCGGTCTTGGTGCCGAAAGCCGACCCGCCTCCGCCGGCGCCAAAGGCACCGATCAGGCCGCCGCCGCGTCCGCGTTGCAGCAGAATTACAAAAATCATCACGATGCCCAGAAGCACCAGCAAGATGGAAAAAAATGTTGTCATGAACCTGTTATCCTTGAGCCGTCAGCTCTGTTACCCGTTTGCTTAATGTCCCGCCTGCGCGGCAATGGCGGCTTGCACAATACCCATAAACTCATCCGCCATCAGGCTGGCTCCGCCAATGAGCAGGCCGTCAATATCGGCCTGCGCCAAAAGTTCCGCGGCGTTGGCTTTCTTGGCTGATCCACCATATTGGATACGGATGTGTTGGGCCATCTCATGGCCATATTTTTCTCCCAGTTTGGTCCGGATAAACCCGTGGACTTCCTGGGCTTGTGTCGGAGTGGCCGTTAACCCCGTGCCAATGGCCCATACCGGTTCGTAGGCAATAACCAGGTGGCCGGCTTCGGCGCTGGCGGCGGAAACATGCGCCAGGGCCGCCTCAAGTTGCCGGCCCACGACTTCAACCGTCTTGAAGTGCTTGCGTTGTTCGAGGGTTTCACCCACGCACAGAATCACCCCAAGGCCTTCGGTTACAATGGCATGGGCTTTCTTGCCCACCACCTCATCGGTTTCACCTAAAATATGCCGCCGTTCACTATGGCCGGCCAGCACATATTTCACGCCCATGTCCCGCAGCATCGCCACGCTGACTTCGCCGGTGAAGGCACCCTTTTTCTCAAAATAAACATTCTGTGCGCCAAGGAATATTTTCGAGTCAAGGACCGCGCGTACCGCCTCCAGATGCACCAGCGTCGGAATGACGCTGATTTCCACCGGGCAGGAAGATGGCGTCTGGGCGACAATTTTAGAAGCCAGATCCACACTTTCCGCGCGGTCCAGATTCATTTTCCAGTTTCCGGCAATTAAAAATTTTCGCACCTTTTTTATCTCCATTCGTTTGAATCTATTGCATTCACAGGGCCGCCACACAGCCGGCCGTCCGAAGTATTTTTAAACCGTTACCGGCCCCGCATGGGAAAGCGGGGCGGGTTCGGAAAAGCTTCTTCCCAGCACCGCGGAAATCTTTTTGAGCGTTACCATTAAATCGGCAAACGCCTCGGGCAACAACGCCTGCGGTCCATCGCACATCGCCTTGGACGGATTATCATGGACTTCCACCATGATGCCGTCTGCTCCAGCCGCAATCCCCGCTTGCGCCAGCGCCGGAACAAAGTCCCGCACGCCGCTGGCATGGCTGGGATCCACAATCACCGGCAGATGACTGTTGGCTTTTACCACAGGCACCGCGGATATGTCCAGCGTGAAGCGCAAGGCGGTTTCAAATGTTTTGATGCCCCGCTCACACAAAATCACCTGCCGATTCCCCTGGCTAAGCACATATTCGGCGCTCATCAGCCATTCCTGGATGGAACCGGCCATGCCGCGTTTCAGCAGCACCGGCTTGCGGGTTTTGCCCACTTCAAAG
>JAKAZF010000272.1 GCA_021826605.1 Planctomycetota bacterium
CGCACCACCGCAGGGTTTCAAGACAATTAACGCGGCTGTGAGCTTCCTGCGAGCCAAACTGCCTGCCTGTACGGTCTGGCGTGATAAACTCAATAGTCACATCATCCATATCGTGTATACAAAGGCGCTCAAATGGAAGGCCAATCCGCTGAATCAGCGGCTGACATTCCACGGTACGATGAGTCTGAAGCAAGTAACCACACAGATTATCCAAAAGAAGTTTCCGCACGTCACTGTGGCGTGCCTCGGTAATGTGCGGGCCGGAGTCTTCATCTCCTACATCGGCCTCACACCGGCCGAGGAGAGGGCCTACGACACCCCCCGCCGCTTCGACGTCAAACGGATGACGCTACGACAATTCCTCACGACCGGTGTGGCCTACGATATAGGGGGGCGGCAACCACCTTTCGTCCTGTGGCGGGCAGATTACTATCTGAAAAGCGGCAAGCCCACCGGTCGGGTTGATATCATGGTCTACGGCGTGCCGCTTCGCAGCGCGCCACCAGCGAAGCCGGCTGTGCCAAGTGGCGACGTGTTATTAGGTACCCTTGCCGAGGTCGCCGGGTTTAAGTTGAACCCGGGTATTGTTAATAGGAGTGTCAGCTACGCCGACGGAATGCTCACGATTACGTGGCCGTGACGAGCCGGGAAACAGAAGTAAGGAGATATTGTTATCATGCTAAAAATACCCACCACCAGACTGCTGCCGCTGGCCACTATTTTCGCGATTGCGATTGGTTCGGCAAGCCCAAGCCGGTTGCGAGCGGACTCAAAACCGGCCGTGGGAAAAAAGACTTTATTATTTTACTATCTTTGCGACCAGAAAAAGTTCCATTGGACATGGGAGGATATCTATCGACCGGGGCGGCGCGACTTTTCCTACGGTATGGGGAGTATGAGGGTTATTCCACCTCCTGCCAACGCAGCAATCGGGCAGATTGTGCGTTTCTTGCAACCGCAACTCCCCAACGTGAAAATATGGCAAGATGCGGTGAACAAGAGCGTGGTACATCTCGCAAACCGTCGCGTACTCCACTGGTCTAAATATCCATTGAATAAGAAATTGACATTTCATGGAACCATGAGTTTTTTAGAACTTGAGAAGAGGGTATTGAAATTTTTGATTCCAAGCACTCATTTCATTTACTCCGTGTACCAACCTGGTACATATGGTGGCGACGGGGTCGCGTCGGATGTGACACCGCTTGAGGTAGCCACCCGTTTCAATGTGAAGGGTGACAGCCTGCGTCGCTTTCTCACCACAGGGATGCGGTACCATGGTGGGAATGCCGGAGACTTGGAACTCTGGCAGGCTGATGTCTATGTGACTGGCAATAGGAAATATACCGGACGCGTGGACATCAACCTCTGTGCAACGCCTCAGTTTGTACCAGCCACCGCACAGCCAAAAAAGGATAACAAGTGAAGCACAGTAATTCTCGGAATATTTTCTATCTCGCCGGATTCGGTTGCCGCTCAGGTTATAGGGTGTATCGCAATATTAGGAGGGCAGACTAATTTGTGCAAAAGTTGGAGCCTCCGCCCAGGCTGATGCCAATGTCGGGGGCACTCTGTCATATACGACTTGCAATGGTCAAGTCCCAACCTTGCTGGAAAAAGATGAAGGTGCGGCCGTCACGGTTCGCTGATGACGGCGTTTGAATTCATCGTTCAATTCCTGGCGAAGATGCCCCAGCATTTCCCGCTCAAAGTTCGTGACCTCCAGGCGCTGCCATTTTTCGGACGCACGGATCACGGCGGAGTACATCAGCTTCAGCAGCGCATTCTCGCCGAACCCCGGTGTTGCGGTGACGCCACAAAATGTGGATCTCTCGGCAAGCAGTGTGCCTGCTTGGCAGCGGGTGCAAAGTGGCGACGTGTTATTAGGTACCCTTGTCGAGGTCGCCCAGACCATTCCGGTCGTGGACCAATTCGGCAAGTCATTGAGCAGTTTGTATAATGGTCAAATCGTAGATGAGCAGTCCGGCACCACGTTCGTGCCCATCAACGTAAAGATCGAAAACGGTAGCTATCCGGACCATGTGGGATTTGAAGGTGACGGTGGAAAGGAATATCCCATTGGCAGCCAACAGGCGCTGGCCTGGCCGACCGGTACGCAACATTATGAGATCGCCAGTCCGCAATCAACGCCATCCGATCCAACGGTACAAATTGCCGGATTCAAGCTTAATCCGAGCATAACAAACAGAACGGTTAGTTACAGCAACGGTACACTCACGGTTACATGGCCTTGAACGGAACCAGGAGAAATTGCTATGAGTTCTGATGTAAAATATGCGGGCCGCCAACGTCGGGTTGCCGCAACTGTCGCAATGGTCATATACCTTGCTGTTTGGGCATTGGGATCCGCACCTCAGGCACGTGCCGCAGAGTTAGTGCCGCCTCCAAAGCCGGGCCAATTGGTCTGGCTTACAGAATATCTTGACGAGGTGCATATACGCCGGGGATTCCATTACACATTGGAGGATGTCGTGCCGCATGGAAAGGCTCCATATAAGGGCTTGGCCAACCTCCGCCTTCCCATGGCAACCGGGCAACTGACGCTCCGACGGATGATTTCCTCCCTTCGTAAACGTTTCCCCGAATTGCGAGTCTGGCGGGACCATCTCAACCGTCGGATCGTTCACATTGCAATGGCGACGGCGACTGCATGGAAACAGAATCCTCTGAACCAGAAACTCTCATTTCACGGAACGATGAGCATTGAGGATGTGGAATCCCACATCATACAGAGGCTGATCCCGAAGGCACGCTTTTACTATATCACAAGTGGACAACACACCATTCCCTACTTTCCAAATCTTAAACCGCTAAGAGTTAAACATCGATTCAATATCAAAAACGTGACACTCCGCCAATTTTTGAGCACAGGCCTGACATTTAGTAAAAAGCACTTGAACAGGCTCCTGTGGAGCGCTTCACTTTCTCAGGCACCAAACGGAAAGTTTACCGGCAGGGTCAATATTACCATTTGCGACGCGCTTGCCGTTGCTCACGCAAGCCCGCCCACAGATTCCGGCACGGATCGTGCCAAAAAGTGAGCCAATGCGGTAGAAAAGCGGATGCCCCGCCGCTGCCCCTTGCTGGCCACAACAACTCTTTCGGCTGGCTATACCTCACCGCCGGGTGTTCCGGAGGGGGATTTATCAGCCGCAATACGACTGGTCAATCCAGGTCCAGTACAAAGCACCGCAGGCCGACAACTTTGGCTCGGCCCCTTCGGGCGGCTTCGCTGGTTCAATTAATCCGCCGTTTTATCGGGATAAGCTTTCCTGAATGTTCGGACTTGACGCATGTCCCCAATCGGTACGCGTGGCCGCTTCAGCACTTTGCAATCTGGCCGACTTCCCATTTCCGCAGGCTCGGCGGTGCCGCTGCTGTTCGCGCTTCACTCGTGATGAATTCACAAAGCCGCGGAGTGTCAAGCCGCCCCATTTACGCCACATGCAACATGCGGCTGACGTCTTCACCGGCGCGCCATTTCTTGTAAATCATCAGCGATTGTTCTATAACCGGAAATGCGTATTCCGCCGGCAAAACATCATCCACCACCACACGCTTGTTTTCCAATGATTTGTAATCTTCAAAAAAGCGCTTCAATACCGAAAGCTTATGCGGCGGGAGCTGGTGCACATCGCTGTAGCTGCTGTATTCCGGGTCGTTAACGTGCACCGAAATGACTTTATGATCGATTTCATTCTGATCTTTCATGGTCATCAGGCCGATGGCGCGGGCCTCGACAATGGTCAGCGGATAAACAGGCTCGGCACCCAGTACCAGAACATCAAGCGGGTCGCCGTCATCAGCCATGGTCTGCGGTATAAAGCCGTAATTGGCCGGATAATAAACCGCCGAATGCAGCACGCGGTCAAGCTTCAGCAGTCCCGTGGATTTGTCCATTTCATATTTATTTGATGCACCCAGTGGAATTTCAATGATGGCGTGAAACACGGAAGGTAACATTCCGCTGCCCGGATCCACATCATGCCAGGGACTTGCCGAGCGGGTAGGTTTGAACGGTGCAATGATACGACCCATCTTAATCTTCTCCTGATAGCCTTTAACACCAACTCAGTTTAGCCGCATCCATGATATTAAGCCAGACCGCGGCTTTCCGCTGCCATGGCCTGATCCAGCACCCGCTGATAACCTTCAACCATGCGCTGGGCGCTGTAGCGGTCGGCCACCATAGCCTGGGCCTGTCGGCGAATCTTATCTGCCAGCGCCTTGTTTTCGGACAGCAGGGCAATGGCGTCCGCCATGGAACCCTTGATATCCGGATTAATCAGCAGTCCGGTTTCCCGGTCGGTTACAATTTCCTGCACCGCCGGACTCCGATATACCGCAACCGGCGTGCCGCAGGCCATCGCTTCAATGATATTCATGCCGAACCCTTCAACGGTGGATGGCATACAAAGGGCTTCCAGCGCCTTGTACCATCGTGCCGGCTCGGCGGTCGCTCCGGGAAACGCCACATGCGATTGCACACCCAGTTTGGCCGCCAATGCCCGCAACGGTTTCTCTTCCGTTCCGTAGCCGATTAATGCCAGATGCAAATGACCCCAGCGGCGATAATCCCGCAGCAGCAGTTCCGCAAACTCGCTTACCAGCAGATCCAGCCGCTTGACCGGATCAAACCGACCGATGTAGCCCACCGCCTTTGCATTTGCCGGCCATGGTCGTTCCGCCACCGGTATTGGCTCGGCCAGGGCGAAGGTATCGTAATCCAATCCAAAGGGAATCACATAACCGCTATGAAAACGCCCAAACCGGCTGACCCGATCCAGCACGGCCTGGGATGGAGTAATCATGCCATGGCAGTGGCGCGATATCAGCCCCTGCAGTTGCCAGTGCCATTTTGGTTCCGGTTGAATGGTGTGGATGGATTGAAAATAAATGCGTGGTCCGGCGAACGGGGCCGCCAATGTTGCCAGCGCATTGGCGTGCACCAGCACGCTGACCACCACAGCCGGGTTCACGCTTTGCACGGTTTTGATCCAGCGGCGCACCGCTTCCACGTCC
>JAKAZF010000273.1 GCA_021826605.1 Planctomycetota bacterium
GAAGGATATGAATGTTGATTATGTTGTGGAATCGACGGGCTTTTTTACTGATGCTGCCGGGGCCGGCAAGCACCTGGCGGCAGGCTGCAAGCGCGTTGTTATTTCCGCGCCTGCCAAAGATAAGGAAACGCCGACATTCGTCATGGGCGTCAATCAGGAAAAATTTAATCCGGCGACAGACAAGATCGTTTCCAACGCCAGTTGCACCACCAACTGCCTGGCACCACTGGTGAAGGTTATTAACGATGCCTTCGGCGTGGAGGAAGCCCTTATGACCACTGTGCACGCCACGACGGCAACCCAGCCCACGGTGGATGGCCCGAGTAAGGGTGGTAAAGATTGGCGCGGCGGACGCGGTGCGGGACAAAACGTCATCCCCGCGGCCACGGGTGCGGCCAAGGCGGCCACTCTGGTAATTCCGGAATTAAAAGGGAAGATTACCGGAATGGCATTTCGCATTCCCACGCCGGATGTTTCCGTGGTGGACTTGACCGTTCGCACCAAAAAGGAAACGTCGATGGCGCAGATTGATGCCGCCGTAAAAGCCGCCAGTGAAGGCCCGATGAAGGGCATTATGGGTTTCACGGATGAAGAGGTGGTGTCGACCGATTTCCTCGGTGATAAACGTTCCAGCATTTACGACGCCAAGGCCGGCATTGAACTCAACAGCCGCTTTTTCAAACTCATCAGTTGGTACGATAACGAATGGGGTTACAGCAACCGCGTTGTCGACCTGATGAAATTCATGGCCGGCAAAGACGGGCTGATTTAACCCGTTGCCGCGAGGTGACGAGGTGCATTCGCGGGCGAACGCCCGGTCTGCAACGATGTAATGTTTGGGGGGGGCTTTGGATACTGGTCCGGAGCCCCCCTTTTTTATCCAATTCAGGATGGTGGAAATATGCGATGGATATGGATTGATCGATTCGAAGTCTTCGAACCGGGCCGCCGGGCCGTCGCCATCAAAAACGTTTCAATGGCGGAGGAGCATCTGCACACGTACTGTGCGGAGTTTCCTTTTATGCCGGCGAGTTTAATGATTGAAGGCATGGCCCAGACTGGCGGCATTTTAGTCGGTGCCATGCGAGACTTCAGTGAAAAGGTAATACTGGCCAAAATCGGTCGCGCCGCGTTCGAGCGGCTGGTGCGCCCGGGAGAACAGCTTATTTATGATGCCCAGATTCAATCAATTAATGAAATAGGTGCCTCGATATCGGGGGTCATCAGCAGTCGCGACGCAAGGGTGTGCGAAGGGGCAACCGCGCCCGCTCCGCTCCCGGTGGGGCGTGTGGAGATGATGTTTTCACATATTGACAACAATATGGCGGGGCGCGAATTTCCGGATTTTAATTTCGTCTTTAACAGCGAATTTATGGCCCTTTTTGAAGGCTACCGCCGTCAGGTGGAGGTCAAATTGCCCTGACAAGCCGATGCGGCAAAGCCACCCAGGCTTACCCGCTGCGGTGGGTCTATTTTACTGGCGGCGATATGCCTTGAGGCGGAATTACCGCTGCAAGCGACATTGATCGCTGCGATTCCAGCGGGCAGGGGTTTTAATATAAACCTCATGGGCCTGAATGGATTCGAACCATTGACCTCGTCATTATCAGTGACGCGCTCTAACCAACTGAGCTACAAGCCCTCATTACCACGACGCAGACACCCGCAGATGCCCGATCGAGGAATTCCTCATATTCGCTGTTGACGGCCCGGATGTCAAGTGCAGCGATAGGCCGAAGTGGGCAAATTTACTGGCATTGCAACGCCAGCGTCCATACGTACGACGCTCTAAGAGCCTGTTTGGTCAATCCTGATGGAACATTTCCGGCAGGTTGGAGCTTTGCGGACTGCTATCCGGATTGGTCACCATGATATCGGCCATATATCGCCACCATTTTTGGCAGATGGGAGATTGGGCGATGGCCTGCCAACGGGCCTCGCTTTCCACCTCGGCATAGGCGAATAACTGGTGGGTTTCGGGGTGCAGGAAGATGGAATAATTGTGCACACCGTGGGAGCGCAGCAGGGCGGAAAGGTCGGGCCAAATGTCATCGTGGCGACGTTTGTATTCTTCCTGCTGGCCGGCGTGGAGTTGCATGACAAAGGCCTTTCGCATAACGACTTTCTCCTTGCGATGATCAACGCCGCACGCGGCTGCCGGGCAACTTAAAAGAACCTGCGGAAATATCCGGAAGGCCCAAGAGTAACGAATTATACGCCAATGCAGCACCAATGAGCCAGAGGTTTTAATCGGGCCTTTTGGTGGTGAAGTCTATAAACAACGAAGTGGGAGACATCGAAGGATTCTTACTCCATTGAACTCACGGTTGAGGATGGAAGGGTGTTGTGGCCGGATGCAAATGCATGAAAATGGTGGTGATGATTTAATAAATGAAGCGAATCAGTGATACGATTGCGGCGAGCGCGTAGTGCATCCGAGCATGCTGCTTTGACTGCTACTTTGACTGCTACTTTGGCCCAACAGCCTGACCGATCAGAGTATGCCATACTACAAAACTGGCGGAATTTTTTTGCTTGTTTTCCTTTCTTCCGACAGTGGGGGTAAACTCGGCCCATGTCCAAGCTCGTTGTGAGCCGGGCAGGCCGGAACGGCCGTGCAAGTTTATATAAGCGGGCATCCGCCAAGGCGGATAGTCCGCCTTCGGGGCTGAATTTTATGAAAGAAGTGGGAACCGTCCAAGTTGATATCTCCCGCCGCAGCATGCTTAAAGTTCTGGCGGCCGCGTCCACCGGTATGGTTCTTACACCACCGCTAAGTGCAACGGCCAAGGCATACGCCGAAGAGATTGGTGTGCCGCTGCGCGGACCCGATGGCCGGGTTCTTGTGTTTCATCCACCGATGGCATCAGGAATACCGCTCGGAGGCATGGGGGCTGGCACTTTTGAATTGCGCGCAGACGGTGGCATGTATGAATGGCAAATTTTTAATAATTGGGCCCAGCGGCTGGTGCTGCCCGATACGTTTTTTGCTGTTCGTGCCAAGGAGAAAGGCCAGCCTGCCGTAACCCGCCGGTTGGAAACGATTCGCCACGCCTCCAAACCGGGGCAAGGCGTTGTAAATATCACGTACGAAGGACGTGCCCCGATTGCCCGACTGCGTTACGACGAGCCAGCTCTGCCCGTTGAGATATCACTCAAGGCATGGTCACCGCTGATCCCCCATCAACCCCGTGAATCGGGCCTTCCCGCTGCGGTTTTCACTTTTGAGATTACTAATCGCGCTGCCACCGCCGTGCATGTCTCGGTATTAGGTTCCATTCGCAACGCCGCGGCCCTGAACAATGGTTGGACCGGCACGCAAAATCGTCTGGAGCGGTCGGCCGCCATGACCGCCATTCACATGTCCGCACGCTCCGACGCAAAGCGATCGGCGGTCAGCAAGCCCGTGCGGGTGTTGGTGCTTTTGGAATCCATGCCGTTACGGATACGGGAGGTGCTCAGGGCCACTCAAAATATGACGATTGACACGAGTGTGCCGGTCCATAACGGGCCGGTCAGGCTTCCGTTTGCCAGCGCCGATGAATTGGTCAAACATTATGACGTAATATGGCTGGGCGAGATTCCTCATGCCAGTGCCGCCCTTGGCCATGCCAATATGGCAATCATTCGTGACGCCGTGCAGCAAGGCGTGGGCTTATTGGTAACTGGCGGATTTGATAGCTTTTACGGTAACAGCAGCACACGCTGGGGGCATCTTGACGGCACCCCCATTGAACAGGCGCTTCCAGTGAGATTTTGCCATTCAGTGGATACCGTCAGCGAGTCAGCGCAAATTGTCGTTGCTAAAAAGGCTGATTTCGTTTTTGGCTCGCCGCAATCTCAGACGATTGGGGGCTACAACCGCTTAGCGGGGGTTAAACCCGGTGGAGAGGTGCTGCTGAAGACCAAAGACGGGGATCCGTTGCTGATAACCGGGCAATATGGTGCCGGCCGCACGGCTGTTTGGGCCACTTCGGTCGGTGGTGGCTGGCCGCCGAAGCAATGGACACAAATGCCCATATTTTACGCCGGTTTACTGGCCCTCCTTGCCCATGCCACCTTCACACCCGGCTATGGCGTTGATGCTTTTGACTCAACCAGTGGTGATATGACCTTTGCGGCCCTTTCCGTTGATGTTCAGGCTGCCACCCAATGGCGAGATGCTGCCGCATTCTGGACTGCATTTGAAAATCATGGCACGCTGCTGGAGCAACACGTAGAACCGGATGATGTGCGGAACGCCGGGTTGGCCATCGCAATGGATCTCGGTCCGGGCGAAAGCCGGAAAGCGACGTTTATTCTCACATGGTATTTTCCCAATCAATACGATTATTCTAAAAATTCCAATTTTCTTGGGCACATGTACAACCGGTGGTTTCGCAGTTCGCTGGAGGTTCTTCTAGAGATGGCCCGCCGCCATGAGGAACTCTTTGATCGGACCGCGGCTTTCCAGAATGCCCTTTACAACAGCAGCATGCCACCAAAAATCAAGGATGCCATCAATGCCCAGCTTACCACACTCAACAAGGAAACGTGGTGGGTGAAAGATGGAACATTTGCGGTATGGGAAGGCATGGGTTGTTGCGGTTTGCAGACACTGGATGTTGCATTTTATGGCTCTCATCCTATCTCACTTCTGTTTCCACATCAGCAGAAAACCTCCATGCGACTTACGGCTCGCCATCAAAAGCCTGATGGTGAGATGCCCCACTTTTTTCCGGGCACGTTTGAGCATCCGGACGCTTGGTTCAAAATTGACCTCATGCCGGCATTCGCCTTGATGGTCTATCGGGATTATCTCTGGTCCGGTGACCATGGGTATCTGCGCGAGATGTGGCCAGTGATTACCAGGGCCATGGCCTATGACCAGCGCACGGATAAGGGTAAGGTTAAGGACTTTCTCCCCGACGATCATGGCCCGGACAGTACATTTGACGGCTGGCCCATGAATGGTACAACTTCTTATGTTTCAAGCATCTGGTTGGCAGGGTTGGCGGCAGGCATTCAGATGGCGCGGATTTTGGGCGATACTCAAACCGAG
>JAKAZF010000274.1 GCA_021826605.1 Planctomycetota bacterium
GTAAAGGATTGGGATGCGTTTACTTATTGCCACAACCAATCGGGGCAAGGCACGGGAAATTAACGCTGAGCTGCTGGCCGAGGGTGTACGCGACCTGGAATTGCTCACGCTCCAGGATTTCCCCGGCATTCCGGACGTTGTGGAAGACCAGCCAACGTTTGGCGGCAACGCTATGAAAAAAGCCCGCCATTACGCGGCGCACAGCAACATGCTTAGCTTAGCGGATGATTCCGGACTTTGCGTCGATGCGCTAGGCGGTGCACCGGGAATTTACAGCGCCCGCTATGCCGGGGAACCGTGTGATGACGCCGCGAATAATCGCAAACTGCTGGCGGCGTTGAAAGATGTTCCACCGGAAAAACGCCATGCGCAATTTATCTGTGCTTTGGCGCTGGCTCTGCCCGATAAGCCGCTGGTGGTGCTGTCGGATTACGTCGCCGGCGGCATCGGGTATATCCCACGCGGGGACAATGGCTTCGGCTATGATCCGCTGTTTGTTCTTCCGGAACTCGGGCTTACAACTGCGGAATTATCCATGGAGCAGAAATCGCAGATCAGCCACCGGGGGAAAGCCGTGCGGCGACTGGCCCAGTGGCTGTTGGAAAATCCGATCTTCGCGCCTTGACATCTTGGTTTAGCAGCCTACTATTTGCATTGAGAAATGCGGACGATGAAAACGCTTATTGCCATTCCGGTCTTTAACGAACAGCGCTACCTGCGTAAGGTGCTGGGGGAAATCAGTCTGCACACAACTGCGGATGTACTGGTCATTGATGATGGCTCCACGGACGCCACGCCGGAAATTCTCCGTTCAATGTCCGATATTTCCGTCTTGCACCATCGCCGGAATATGGGGTATGGACAAAGTTTGATTGATGCCTTTGATTATTCATCCCAGCATGGTTACGACTGGGTTATAACAATGGATTGCGATGAACAGCATGAGCCGGCGGCGCTGCCGGAATTTATCGCCGCCGCGCAAGCGGATGATGCCGATATTATCAGCGGGTCACGCTACCTGCTTACCAAATCGCGGAAAGATGAACCACCCATGGATCGGCGGTTGATCAATCATCTGATCACAGAAGTCATTAATCGCAATCTGAATCTGAATCTCACGGACAGCTTCTGCGGCTTTAAGGCCCACCGCGTTTCCGCAATGGAAAAACTGGAACTTTGTGAAACCGGGTATGCCTTCCCCCTGGAATTCTGGGTGCGTGCGGCACAAGCTTCGCTGCGTGTTTCTGAATTGCCCATCCGCCTGATTTACAACGATCCCAATCGGCACTTCGGCGGCCGGCTGGATAATCCCAATCACCGACTGCGACATTATCTCAACGTCTTCTTCCGTACCTTGCATTCCAGCGAATGCCGACAAACACTGGCGGCGGGATAAGATTGACGTTCCATTTAACGGCGAACGATTTGAATTATTCATTGCCGGCGCGTATGTTTCCATAAGAGGAATCAAGATATCGCATGGAAACGCCCGCTGAATTACGCCCTTTTTCGTCCGCGCCGGCAACCCTTGCTCCCAATCCGGCGGCCATCATCGTGCCACGCCGGCATCATGACATTCTTATTGAGCCACCCGCCAGACAACTCGCGGATTTTCTGGCAACCTCTGCAACATTCCACACCCGCGGTGCCGCTGCTTCTGATTCGGAAATCGCTTCCCTTGCACGCCTGGCGCGACAGGAACTGATGCGGGCGATGGTTTGGTTTGCACAGGAGACCGGCTTTCCGGTGCCCCCCGCGGATTCGCAGAACAAGCCATGGGTTATCACCGGGCATCAGGTGGAGTTTTATCATCCCGGCGTCTGGAGCAAGGTCATTTTGGCGCATGCGCTGGCAGCCCGGAGCGGAGGATTGGCCATTGACTTACTGGTGGATCATGACACCGTCGATCATCTGGGATTCGCCGTGCCGCATTGGAACGGCCCCCGCCTGGAAAAAAAGACGGTAACATGGGCTGAGGCGTCTGCCCTGCCGGCTGAATTCCTATCCGCACCGCAAGGCGAACAAAAGACGCAGTGGCTGCACACGCTTGAGCAATTTCCCCTGATCCAAACCGACGCGATGGGGGATTTTACGCATGTTCTGCGGCAGGATTCTGATTCACATTACGTGCGTTGGATGAGCCGCTCCCGGAGAACTTTTGAAAACTCTTTCGGCATAGACGTGCAGCATGTGCCATGCAGTTACTTATGTTCCGGCGTGGCGTGGCACGGCTTTGCGCTGCTGTGGCTGCGCCAGTCTCGCAACTGGTGTAATATTTATAATACCGCGCTGGATCAATACCGCGCTGAAAATCGCATCGTCAATCCCGGCCGCCCCATGCCCAACCTTGCTGTTACCACAAACGAACTTGAACTCCCCTTCTGGATTTATGGCAACGACCAACCACGCCAGCGGCTGGTACTGCAACAGAACAACGGCTTGTATTTGCAGCTTGAATCTCGGCGTATTGACGTTGCGGATTTGATGGATGGCCCATTACCGGCTGGCGGTAAACTTTTGTGTCAGCGGTTGGCGGAGGCAGGCTTAAATCTCCGGCCCCGGGCGCTGACGCTGACGATGTTTGTGCGATTATTGCTTTCCGATGTCTTTATTCATGGAATCGGCGGAGCGTTATATGACCAAATGACGGATCGGATAATGGATCAGCTTTTCGGCGTCCGTCCCGCTTATGGCTGTGCCTCCGCAGGTTGGCTGCTTCCTCTGGCACAGGAGATGGATGTGCAGCAAGCCGACATTCCGCAATTAAAATGGCAGCGCCATCATGTGAGATCGAATCCAGAACTTCTGGTACCGCTGGCGGCTCTTACCGACAAAGCCTTGGGCGCGGTCCATCAGCGACGTGATCTTATTTCCGCTGTTGCGCGATCATTGGGTGAAGACCGACAAAACCACCGCCGGCGCGGTGAACATTGGTTGCAGCGCCGCGCCAAGTTCCAGGATCTTCAAGAAATCAATGCGCAGTTGCTGGCGATGTTTCAGCCGCAGGTTGACGCCTTGGACCAGCACATGCGCGAGGCGGAAGTAATACAGAGCAATGTGGCGGTGGCTTCCTGGCGCGAATATTTTATTGCTCTGCACCCGCGGGCATCGTTGCAGGAACTTATTGCGGAAATTCAGTCACGGGTTCAAGCTTAGGTCGCTTGGGAACCCACAGCTTAATTCATTTATGCCGGTTCGGGGGGCGGTGCGATGCGTGCGTCCGTTGCGGCTTCTGCCCTGCCGGTTGCGGCGATGGGGCGCTTGGCCGGGACGGCGGTTTCACGGTTGTACGCTTGAACAATGTTCTGTACCAGTCGATGTCGCACAATATCGGATCGGCCCAGCTCAATAAATGCTACACCCTTGACTCCGGAAAGTTTACGATGCGCATCGACTAAGCCGCTGATCTGTCCCGGCTCTAAATCCACCTGTGTTGGGTCGCCGGTGACCACCATTTTGCTGCCTTCGCCCAGGCGCGTGAGGAACATGAGCATTTGGGCGGGCGTGGTATTTTGCGCTTCATCCAACAGGACGATGCTTTCATTAAGCGTGCGGCCGCGCATGTAGGCCAGCGGAGCCAGTTCAATCATGTCATTGGCCATGAATCGCCGAATCTGCTCATAAGGCATCATATCGTGCAGAGCATCCAGCAGAGGTCGCAAATACGGATTGACTTTGGCCTGAATATCACCGGGCAGGAAACCCAGCTTTTCACCGGCCTCCACTGCGGGCCGCACCAGCACCAGCCGACGCACTTTATTTTGCCGCAACATGCTCACCGCCAGCGCCACCGCCAGAAAAGTTTTTCCCGTGCCCGCCGGCCCGGCACAAAAGACCAGATCATGTTCAAGCATGGCGTTGACATAATGCCGCTGACCCGCCGTGCGCGGTTCAATCGCTCGGCCACTGACCGTGACATCCAAAAGCGGCGGATGCTGCGAGTGGGTTTCCGGTGCCGCAAGGCGAATTGCGGACGCAATATGTTCCTGATTCAAAGACCGGTGCTCCCTAAGCAATCGTCGCATCTGATGCAATGTTGCCACACAGTGTTCCACCGCGGCCGGCTCACCGCTGATTTTAAGTTGGTCATCGCGCGCCACCAGCGTGACACCCAGCACTTCGCGCAGCGTTTTCAAATTCCGATCCGCCGTACCATACAACCCCATCCGCTGCTGGGCATCAATTTGAACCGTAACAATCATGTGGCCTACCTTAGGGACAGTTAGATAATTAACTGCCAGAAAAAGCAATAAAGAATCTTGCCGCCGAAACTATTCTGTTCCCATGCTACGCTGCGATTTCGCCGCGTTGCACAGATGCCGCAAGAAACTCTCGATCAGGATCAACGCAGGAGACTCGGAAGCCCACATACCAGTTTTTGCGCTATCGCCGAGCGTCAACTCCGGGCTTTCACCAATGGCGATCAGCGCGTGCACCAAGGCCTTGGCCCGCCAGTTAGGGCTTCTATCCACTCGCTTCGCGCAGTTCAGAAAATCCTGCGCGCAGTCCAAGTCCCGTGAATTGCCATAGGCACGGAGGCAGGCATTTTCCAGACAACCGGGATTGCCGTTATCCGGAAAAAGGTGGAATCCGCAGGCCGGATCGCCCGGTCGGACCTCCCCTGCAAGTTTCGAAGCTTTAATCCCAGCGTTCTGAAACGCTCCGCAAACTGAAGAGATCGCGCTTTCCACGTTATCTTCCGCATCGCGCATCACTCCAATCGCTTTTATACATTCCTTGAAACGGGGTGCTTTAACCAGCGTCTCCATCTGCAGTTTTAACTCACTGACGGACCCAAAATCATATAGGTGTATGCCAGCAAATTCCTTTTTGGATAGAAACTGTGAAAGTACAAAATAGAACGCATCAGCTCCCTCGACCAAAAGGAGAACGGGTTTGTCGGCAGCAGGAGCAAATCCAGGTTTGCGGGAGGGACTCATCAGCGAACCTCTATTCCGTTTCGACTGGCGATCTGCGCATGGATGAAATCGTAATTTTCCGAACTGACGCTGCCGTCCTTCCCTCGATCTATCCGAA
>JAKAZF010000275.1 GCA_021826605.1 Planctomycetota bacterium
TACATAACATGTTGGCCATTGAATCCCACGGTATGGAAGGTCACATGGATCAGGTGCAAGCCGGGCGGGATGTCGTCGATGGCCCGGCTGATTGGTGTAATTACAACAAAACCGCCTGGACGCATCGCGGCTCCATGAGCGCCAACGGCTGGGAGGAATTGCCATATTGGTTGCGCGGGTATGTGCCGATGGCGTATCTGCTGAAAAACAGACGCATGATGGCGGAGGCCACCCATTGGATCCATGGCATTATGTCCACACAATTGCCCGATGGATATTTTGGTCCATTGCGGCTGAAAACCGCACATCAGGGCCTGCCGTCGCTGTGGCCCAATCAGATTATGCTGGAAGTACTTCAGGAATATTATTCGGATACCGGGGATAAACGGGTATTAACGTTAGAAACGCGCTATTTTCATTATCTTGCCGCGCTTCCACCCAAGGTGTTCAGCTTGGGCTGGGGTGCCGTGCGCTGGAGTGAGGGCATTCACGATATTTATTGGCTTTACAATCGCACGGGCGACAGATCTCTGCTGAAACTTGTCAAAACCATCAATGCCCACAGCGCCAATTGGGCCGGCGGTGTGCCTTCCTATCATGGTGTGAATTTTGGTGAAGGCTTCCGGGAACCCGCAGAATATTATGAACTATCGCATAACAAGCGAGATTTGCAAGATACACGCAATGACTGGAAAACCATGTTCGGCCTGTATGGACAGGTGGCTGGCGGCGGCTATGGTGCCGATGAAAACGCCCGCTTTGGTTACTTTGGTCCGCGGCAGGGAATCGAAACCTGCGCCATTGTTGAAAACATGCTCAGTGATGAAATTCTCACCCGTATTTCCGGTAATCCATTCTGGGCGGATCGTTGCGACCGCCTGGCCATGAACATGCTGCCCTCGGCCGCCACAGCCAACATGAAGGCATTGCATTATCTGACCGCACCAAATCAGATTCAACTTGATCCGGGCAATAAGCACCCGGATATTGATGACAGCGGCACCATGTTTTCCTACAGCGCGGGTCCCGTGTACCGCTGCTGTGAACACAATTTCAGCCAGGGGTGGCCGTATTACAATGAAAGTGTATGGTTGGCCACCAGTGATAACGGCCTGCTGGCCAATTTTTACAGCAATTCCACGTTGCAAGCCAAAGTCGGTGACGGAAAAACGGTTCGTATTGTCGAGTCCACTCGCTACCCTTTCGGCCAGAGCATCCGCTTCGCCGTCAAGACATCGCGCTCTGTCAAATTCCCACTCTATGTCCGTGTGCCGGACTGGTGTCAGGGGGCCGGCGTGCAGATCAACGGTAAGCCGGTGGCGGTAAAAGCGGTACCCTGTTCCTACCTGCGGATTAATCGAAGCTGGAAGAATGGTGATTCTGTCAAGCTGACATTACCCATGCACGTTACGGTGCACCGTTGGACCAGCAATCCGCAGGCCCGTAATGCGGCATCGATCAGCTATGGCCCTCTGGCTTTTTCGCTGAAGATCCGGGAAAAGTGGAAAATGTACCCCGGTGTTTCATTGTGGCCGCACTGGGCGGTCTATCCGGCTTCGGCATGGAATTACGGCTTGCTGCTGGACTCTCCCAATCCGGCAAGTCTCTTTAAGGTCATTCGAAAATCCGGTCCGGTCCCCTTGCAGCCTTGGACTCAGAAGAGCGTGCCACTAGAATTACGCATCAAAGCCAGACAAATACCCGCATGGAAGATCAACACCTATGGCATGATCGGAAAACTTCATGAAAGCCCGGTGATATCCCATCAGCCAACCCAAACTGTGACGTTAATACCCATGGGGGCAGCCCGGTTACGCGTGTCCATGTTCCCAGTCATTGGCTCGGGGCCTGAAACGCACCATTGGAGAGCACATCGCAAGGTGGTGGCGTCGGCATCGTGGTGCAATCCGGGGGATTCGATACCGGCGATGATAGATGGCATTACGCCCACGTCCTCAGCCGATGTTGAAAATGTTCCGCGCTTTACCTGGTGGCCGCATGAAGGAACGCGGGAATGGGCGCAACAGACGTTTGCCAAAATTCGCAGCGTAGCACAATGCCGGGTGTACTGGTTTGATGATCAAAGCGTCCAGGGCAATTGCCGCACACCGGAAAGCTGGAAGCTTTATTACCGTCGCCACGGCAAATGGGTGCCGGTAAGCAATCCCAACAGCTACGGCAACGCGATCAATCAATACAACGTCGTGCACTTTACGCCCGTGGCAACCCGGGCCTTGCGGATGGTGGTGCAACTTAAGCCGCACTATTCCGGGGGAATTATGCAATGGAAGGTCAACTAACCTCGCTGGCGATGTGAAAGGGCAAAAGAGACCGGATCTTTTTTAATCCGGCGAAACTGGAGGCTTCCTTATGATGGTGCGTGAAATTAAGATTGTTTTAACCGCGTGCATTCTGGCACTGTTGTCTTTAACGGTGCCACACCTGCAGATTGCCGCCGGCGCGGTTCCGGTGTTTCGTCCGCCCGCAGTACCGCTGGTTACATTTGATCCCTATATGAGCATCTGGTCGGAAGCCACTAACCTTACCGATGACACCACACGCTATTGGGATGGTAATGCGCAAAGTCTGGTAAGCCTGATCCAGATTGACGGCACAACGTACCGGCTGATGGGTAACGATCCGAGCACCGTGCCGGCTTTGCCGCAGCTAAGCGTCAAAGTATTACCGGTGCAAACCATTTATACGTTCGGTAATTCTCTGATCAATGTCGTGCTGACCTTCACCACGCCACGCCTGCCGTCAAATCTCCAAGCCATGACCTTGCCCGTGACGTACATATCCTGGACGGTGCAGTCGGTGGATGGGAAGTCACACCATGTTCAACTTTATTACAGCACCAGTGCGGCCGTTGCGGTTAATACGACGGATCAGCAGGTGCAATGGAGCCGCCAGGCGTTTGGTTCTTTGACGGCATTGCAATGCGGCACGCCCACGCAGAACTATTTTGATGTTTCGGGTGATCCCGTTGGCATTGACTGGGGTTATATCTATACTGCCGCACCGGCCACCCTGAGCACCGCCACCGTGGATTCGGACAGCAATTGCATCAACAGCTTCATGTCCAGCGGAAGCGTTTCTTCAACCGTTTCCAGTGCCATGCCCGCGGCGGTCAATGTTGGCAATCCGGTGGAGGCGGTGAGTTTTAATCTCGGGGCGGTGGGGCAGGCCACAGTAAGCCGGCATGTGCTGGTGGCGTATGATGAAGTTTATGCCATCAATTATTTTAATGTGAATGAACCCCCTTATTGGCGGCAGGAATTCACGGATGCTTCGAGCATGTTGCAGTGGGCGGATGCCAATTATGCGTCGCTGGTCGCGCAATGCCAGACGTTTGATTCCGCCGTTCTGGCGGACGCCAATAAAATCGGCGGTTATCAATATGCCACGCTGGTGTCCCTGGCCTATCGACAATCTTTGGCGGCCATGGGAATTGCCGCCGATCGTAACGGCCTGCCGATGGTGTACACCAAGGAGGAAACCAGCAACGGTGATATTGCCACGGTGGATGTCATTGCACCGGCATCGCCGTTGCTGCTGACGTTTTGTCCGCAATTGGAAGCGGCCTCGCTGGTGCCGGTGCTGAATTCCGCCAACACGCCACTGTGGACATTTCCCTGGGCTCCCCATGATCTGGGCACGTATCCCATATGTGTCGGTCATTACAATACGGGCGGGGAAAATATGCCCATTGAAGAGAGCGGCAACATGATTATCATGGCGGCCGCCATTGCCAAGGCAGAAGGCAACGCTGATTTCGCCGCCAAGTATTGGAATCTGTTCAGCAGTTGGGCGCTGTATTTAAAGCAATCCGGTTATGATCCGGGTTTGCAGTTAAGCACCAATGATTTTCTGGGCTTCATGGCCCACAATGCCAATTTGTCGGTCAAAGCGATTGTCGCGATGGGGGCGTATGCCATGCTCTGCCGCATGCGCAGTCAGGAGGAGCAGGCTGGCGGCAACCAGGCCGCCGCCACGGCATTGCTGACGGAGGCCAATGAATATCAGGCCACAGCCAAGGAATGGGTAAAAAGCTGGATGGCGGTGGATAATGACGGCACGCATTACCGTATGGCCTTTGATCAGCCGGGTACCTGGAGCATGTTGTATAACCTGCAGTGGGATCAGGCTTTGGGGCTGGGATTATTTCCAATCTCCGTGCGTAAGGAAGAATCCGCATTTTACGCCACGCAGCTAAATCAATGGGGCCTGCCGGATCGCAGCACGGTAACACAGACCAAGACTGATTTTGAAATCTGGACTGCCACCATGTGTTCCACCCCGGTATTTAATGCCATCATCGATGATATTTATAATTTCATGGATCAGTCTTCCGGGCGCGTGCCAATGACCGATCAATATGACACCATCGCGGGTTGGAGTGGTATGCACGCCAGACCGGTGGTCGGTGCCACGTTCATGCCCATGCTCAATAATATGGCCATCTGGAAGAAATGGGCTTCGCAGGGGGCAACCTTTGCCGATAACTGGGCACCGCTTCCGCCGGCCCCGGTGGTGAACCAAATTGTGCCCACCGCACAAGACAGCACGACGCCGATTATCTGGAGCTACACCACGACACAGCCGGCCGCTAACTGGTTTGCCGCCACCTTTGACGACAGCAGTTGGGGCACCGGTCCGGCGGGCTTTGGAACCGTGGATCCTAACGTGACGCCCAACACCAGTTGGACCACATCGGATATCTGGCTGCGCCGGACCTTCACCATGCCTACGGGAAATTATCCCAACCTGGAGGTGTACTGTTATCACGATGAAGATATTGAAGTATATATCAATGGCGTACTGGCAGCCTCAGCTCCGGGATACTCCACAAACTATGTGGCGCTGCCCATCACGCCTGCAGGTCTGGCCGCGCTGCATGCCGGACAAAATGTTATGGCGGTGCATGTGCATCAGACCGTGGGCGGGCAGTTTGTAGATGTTGGCCTGGCGCAATGGTACGTACCAACCAATTAAAGCTCCGGCCCGCACGAA
>JAKAZF010000276.1 GCA_021826605.1 Planctomycetota bacterium
TTTTAATGCTGGCAGCCTGGGCGGTGGGTGGATGTGGCAATCGGTACAACTACCCGCCCGGCAATCCGGGGTGGCATTCGCCGCATTACCACACCATTTTCGGTATGTTGCAGATAGTAGGACGTCGGAGTTTGGCTGTTGAGTATGCACCCGCCAACGGACCCGATCCCTATCACGGTGAGTTGATCATCACCCCACCTGCCGCCATGACGGGCTTTTCCACCGGCGAGATGGTTTTGCTGCACGGCGAATTGGTACAGACCGGGGCGGGCCCCAAATACTACGTAAAAAGGGCAAAGTTGTGGTTGGGGGTTGGGCGGCCAACATATCTGACACGATGATGCCCGGGCCGGTGAGGTTAACGCGCTTGCCACGAGTCGAACCGCCGATTCTAATGGCGGGAGTTTGGTGGCAAGCGGTATTTGCCGTGGGTGACTCGATGCAGCAATTTGCATTATAATCAGGCCTGATGTTTTGAACCGGAGATTCTGGAAATGCCGATGAAGCCAAAAATTGCTCTGAAATGGATGGTCGTTTCCGCGATGGTGCTGGGTATGGTGGCGGTTTCCCCCATGGTAAGCGCCAAGCATCTTGCCCCGCAGCCGAAACTATTCAGCCGAAGCTGGCAGATTAAATTTGTCTGGCACACCCCCACCCGGCTGTTTCATATGACGGGTACGGGCCGCCATGCCCAGTTGGAAAAATATTGGTTTTTGACCTACACCATCATTAACAACACCCATCGGGATTTATATTACACACCTGCATTTGAATTGCGGCTGGATAATGGGCGCATCATATCGCCGGTGGTGGGTATCACGCCGCGTCTGTACAAATCGGTAAAGCGGGCGACGGGCAATCCGTTTTTGATTGACCCAGATATGGTTTCAGGCAAGCTGCTGCAGGGCGCAGATAATGCCAAAGACTCGTTTGCCATTTTCAGCGGTGTGCCATCGGGTATACGCGGATTCAAAGTTTTTGTCTCCGGTCTATCCGGTGAAACGGCCGTGCAAAAAAATCCGCTTACCGGCAAGCCGGTGGTGCTGCATAAAACGCTGGTGCTGGATTATCACATCGCAGGACATGCCATTAATTTGACACCTAAACCAGTGCTGGTAAAAAAATACTGGGTAATGCGCTGAAATGGCCCCGCACGAGGGCGGAGTTCTCATTTCACGGCGTTTTCCATGAAGCCGTCTTGGGAATGTTGCCCTGCGACTGCTGAATGCGGATGATCCATTGCGGGGTTTCGGCCAGGTAGGTCTGCAAAAGCCGCTCGCGTTTTCCGTAATAGTAGGCCATCGAACCTTGGCACACCAGACCAAACGCCCCGACTGAACCGTACATGACGTACAATATGAGCAGCAGGATCAAATCAATATGGCCGATGCTACCTCCGGCTCCACCACCGAGCGTGGGCCCTATCGCATGATTGAGCGCGGCAGTCTCAGACCGCTTATTCAGCGCCACTTCCAGCACCCACCAGCCGCTGATCACGATGAACATAGCCCCCAGAAGCAGTTGATTGATCATGAGTTTTTTGAAAACTCCCGGCCGTAAAAGGTGGATATTTTTCTCGCCCCAGTATTCCACACAGCCGGCAGCTATCATCCATAGCCCCATGATGCTTCCGCTAAAACTGAATCCGGCACCCGGCACAAACTGGGGCAGAGCGGTGAGAATACCAAAGACGAATAACCCGACATAAGCCCGGCGGGCGGCTTTGGCGGCCCGGTTGATAAGCCGCAGGCGCATGTTGGCTTCGCCAAGCTCTACGAGTTGATCTTCCGAGAGGGGGCTGGATTGGTTTTTGGATGGAATTGAATCCGACACGCCGACCACTATCCTTTCGTCGCCACGCTACCTTCTCCGCCCGGCGGCCAGGGTGCTGAATGCAGCGGCCGATCAACACCCTTCCCGTCCGTCATCTTAGGGGAAATTACCCTGCGTACAACCGAAAGGATAACTAGCGCGCTCATCCCGCTGGGAAGGTTCTTGGAAAGGGTGCGGGCCTGCGACGGCTTTTTCAATCGGAAAAAAATTCTTTTTCGCGGCTGGCGAGCTGGGTTTTCAATCGTGAAATGATGCTTGAATGCATTTGACTCACGCGCGATTCGGAAAGTTCCAGTGCATCGCCGATCTCTTTCATGGTGAGCTGTTCATAATAGTAAAGATACAGAATCATTTGTTCAGAACGTGAAAGCCCGCGCGAGATGAGTTGTTTAAAATCGCGGCGGAACATTTCATCGAGAGGGGATGGAGCGGTTTTATCCGCGAGGATGTCCACCTCGTGTACATCACGCGAGCCGTCGGATTCAAAATATTTACGCGATAAGCTCACCTGTGAAACGGCGTTGGAATCCTTGAGCATCTTATCAAGCTCATCCTTGGGCACACCAAGGTGGGCGGAAAGTTCTTCATGGGTGGGCTGGCGACCGAGCTTCATTTCCAGTTGGCGAGTGGCCTGATCCACTTTGCTTGAGCGACTGCGCACCAGCCGCGGGACCCAGTCCATATTTCGCAGTTCGTCGAGGATGGCACCGCGAATACGCGGAGCGCAATATGTTTCAAATTTTACACCACGACCCGGATCAAATGATTCGATGGCGTCCTTGAGTCCGAAACTACCGGCTTGGATCAGATCGTCAAGTTCCACCTCATCGGGCAGCTTGGCGAAAATGCGCTCGGCGTTGTATCTGGCCAACGGCAGATATTCCATCATAAGTAAATTGCGCAGCGCGTCGGTAGGACGGGCTTTAAAGGTAAGCCATACTTCGTTGATATCCTGCTCAACGGCCGTTGTAGTGGTTTTTGTCTTAGCCATGTGGGTCACTCCTTGACCATAACCTGTTACTGATCCCCAAACAAAGCGGGGCCCCTTTCAGGCGTTGTGATCAGGCATACTGATCACCCACTCTCACCTTCAGCGAAAAGCCGGATTAAAACGCCCATGCCAATCTCCCAAGCATTCCGCGTACCGAATTGTCCTGCGACATTAGAGTGCATTGTGCCCGGCAAACGCAGAGAAAACTGTCAAATCGGCATAAGCCAACCGCTGACTCAAGACGGTGGGGCGCTTCGACAGATGCGAAAATCTGGATTGGCGAACCCTGCACGACCTGGTGATGAGTTTGTGCCAGCATACCGACTCCATTCGATTGCCCGGCGCGGGCTGAACTATAGCCACATTGTCATTTTGCGTTTTATCGGTTTGGGGATAATTGCCTGAATATTTCTACGGCTTTCCCACCCGAATTTACAATCAGGCAGTCAGACGACAACAAACACCAAGGCTCCCCTGAATCTGCGTTCCGATAAAAACGCTGTTTCGACGTTTGGAATTCTAACCATTCAAAAAAAATTGACAAGTGCAATTGGCAACCCCGACATGACGAAAACTTCAACTCAGGTGCCGGATAATTTGCGAATTACCATCTTTCATCTAATATGGTGGTTGATTCAGGTGCGATGAAAGAGCCTTGCACCTCGGGCGTCAGGCCAGCACGCTGGTGCGGGGCTTGATGAATTATTGGAACCAGACTTTAAGGAGTCGATTGATGCCACTGATGACCAGTAAACCTATGTTCGATCTCGCCTACGACGGCGGCTTTGCGATTGGTGCGTTTAATGTCAACAATATGGAACTTGCACAGTCGATTGTTGAGGCGTGCGCCAAGGAAAGCAGCCCCTGCATTCTGCAAATATCCAAGGGTGCCCGCAAGTACGCCAACATTCGCTATCTGAAGGCGATTATCGATGCCGCCGTGGCGGAATACCCCAACCTGCCGATTTGCGTGCACGGCGACCATGGAGATACGGTTGAACTGATTAAAACCTGTATCAGCGACGGTTACACCAGCGTGATGATCGACGGCAGCCACCATCCATATGAAGAAAATGTCAGCCTGACCCGCCAAACAGTGGACGCAGCCCATGCGGCCGGCGTGGTCGTCGAAGCGGAGCTGGGCATGTTGGGCGGAATCGAAGAGGACGTGGTTGGCTTGGACCCCGCGGAATACGAAAAAAATGTGGAGAAATTCCTGACCGATCCCCAACAGGCGGCCGATTTCAGCAAACGGACCGGCATCGATTCGCTGGCCGTGGCCATTGGAACCAGCCACGGAGCCTATAAATTCAAGCACGAGGCCAAGCTGGCGTTCAACCGCATCGAAGAGATCATGAAAACCTGCCCCGGCATCCCGCTGGTGATGCACGGCAGCAGCAGCGTGCCGCAGGAATTCATCGATCTGGTCAACAAATATGGCGGTGCCATGCCCAATGCCAAGGGTGTGCCGGAAGATCAGATTTCGATGGCCGTCCGCAAATATGGCGTCTGCAAAGTAAATATTGACACCGATCTGCGGCTGGCGATGACCGCCAAGATTCGGGAAGTATTTGCCACCAAACCGGCCGAGTTCGACCCGCGCAACTATCTTGGCCCGGCGCGCGATGCCATCGTTGGCATGGTGCGAAGGAAACTCCACGTGCTTAACAGCGCCGGCAAGGCGGAGACCATTATTGCCCACTGGAAGAAGCTTGGATCGCCTCTGCCCAGCTATTACAACATGAAAAAGGCGAGCTAACCCGCAGTTGAACGAAAGGCCCATAGCAGCTTCTGCTATGGGCCTTTTTTATGCGCCCGGTAGATGCCAAGCACACGGGTGGCCGTCACATGCGGTGGTGTGATGGGAGTTTGCGCCGGATTAACGGTCGCGATGCAATGCAGTGGTAACTACCCGGAATCCCCCTGCGCCTTACATCGCCTTCAGGGCACCGAGCACCTCTTCACTGTGTGCGTCCACCTTCACCTTGGGAAATATCCTTGCCAGTTTGCCGCTTTCATCGATAAGGAAAGTGGTGCGTTCAATACCCATGTATTTCTTGCCGTACATCGATTTCTCTTTCCATACACCATATTTTTCCGCTACGGCGTGATCGGTATCGGCTAACAGCTCAAAGGGTAATTTGAATTTGCCGATAAATTTTTGATGGCTTGC
>JAKAZF010000277.1 GCA_021826605.1 Planctomycetota bacterium
TACGATGGCGGGTTCTTCAACGCCCGACTGGTCAACCTGTCCCAGGCCGATGGTGGCGAACAAGGCATTGCAGAGGCATTTTCTGCCGGGGGTTGCGTCCGCACCGCCTTTTGCGACATAGTCCAAAGCAGGTTCAGCCGCACAACGGTAGCCCGGCGTTCCATCGGGGCGTTTATAAACTTTTCGCAGATAACCAAGGTCGCATTTTCGTTCCCGCCGGGAATATATCTCCGCTTCCGACAAGGTATTGGGAAGGCCCACAACTTTAAAGGGAAAGCCGGTAGGGGAGGCCTGCGGATCGGTAAATACCGTCGCGTTCCCGGAACTCGCCATGGCCAGGACCTGCTGTTTTATATCTTCACGGATACCTGATTCCTGACAAAAGGCGAAGGCTGTGCCAACCTGAATCCCTGCCGCCCCCTGACCGATGGCCCAGCGGAGCTGGGAAGACGTTGCAAATCCGCCGGCGAGATAAAACGGCAGTCCGATCGCGGCAATTTTTTGCAAATCCGCATCATCGCGTGGCCCGTAGATCGGCTCGCCCCGCTGGGAAAGTTGCAGCGGTCCGCGCGGCGGCGCGTTGTGTCCGCCCGCGATAGATGTTTCGATAATAAAGCCATCCACATGTCCATTGGATTTTCGAGACAAGGTTAATGCCAGCGTGGCCGAGGAAACAATGGCAAAAAATTTCGGACGTTTCAATTGTGGCACGGGTGCAAGACCGGCAGCCGAGTCCAATTCGATAAATTCTGCCGGACTGAATTCACTTGCGAAGTTCTCTGCAGCCTGAGAATCTTCGACATCAATTTTCAGTTCTGCGGGTTCTCCGCGAGCCAGAGCATCCAATACACCCGGAATAAAGCGCGGAATGCCGGCACCCATCAGTACATAGTCCACTCCAGCCAGCATGGCCCCGAAGAGAGAGGCGAGCGTCGGAGTTTGTATCTTTTCCAGGAGGTTGATTCCAACCACTCCGCCATGCCCTTCCTTGGCGAGAAACACCTCCACAAATGAGGCCACTACGGTTAATTCCGTCAACGCACGGCTAAAGCCAACGCCCGGCATCGGGATTGATCTAAATGCTGTTCCAGAAGCTATACCATCAGCGATAAAATATCGATCCCATACGCGCTGTGCGATCTGGCGATACGGAAACGCATGGAACGCCCGCTGGTAATGACCCTCTGGATCGCCTGTCTGCAGGCGCCGTGCCAGAACAGTCGCGATTCCGGTGCCGGAAATAACTCCCAGTTGTCCGCAACGTGCAACCGACTTCGCCAGTGCCCAGTTTGACACACCTACACCCATTCCGCCTTGAATAATCTGAAAAGTTGTTTCCATCAGCTTGCAACTCCGCCGGCCAGCGGCAATGAGTCGTCCGTACTGCACGTGTTCCCTGTACCGCAGGCCGCAGCATCACGGGCGAATTTCTGTGAACTCTTAGTTGCAGCCGCCTCGGTACTGATCTCTGCATCGCTTAAGTAACACGCTGGATCAAACCCCAGCCAATCACCAGTGGCGGCTTCCGCGCGGGTACGCAAGTTTCCATTGCAAACCGATAGAAAGCGGCATGACTGGCAGCGGGCCGGCAAATGTGCTTTGCGGTTACGCAAGATCGACAGACGCGGATCGGTCGCATCAGTCCATATTTTGCTGAACGGCTGCTCACGGACATTGCCGCAGTTGTAATGCCACGTGAACTGGTCGTAATGAACATTCCCCATCGGATCCACCGATGCGATATTGCAGCCGGAGCGGTTCCCACCGGTGCCTTCCAGCCGGCCGCGAACTTTCTGATATTGTTGCGGATTGCCTTTTTCCAGTTGCAGCAGGAGGTACGCGGCATCCGCGTGGTTATCGACGGTCAACACTTCCAGCGGGATTCCCTGGCGGTGCAGTTCCTGACTTTTATCAAAAATGCGATCCACGACTTTGCGGATTTGTGCCGCGGATAAATCCACTTTTTGCATATTGTCCGCACGCCCGGCATACGCCAGATGATACACGCAGAGCCGCTGGACATTACTGGATACGCAGATATCAAATATCGCATCAAGATCATCGACATTCAGGCTATGAACCGTGAAACGTACCCCGACTTTTATATTGCGTGTGCGGCAACGTTTAATGGCCGCCAGTGCGCTGGTAAACGCACCGGACTTACCGCGGAGCTTATCGTGGCGGCTTTCAATGCCGTCGATGCTGATGCCGACATATTTCAGTCCGGATTCCGCCAGATTATCCGCCGTGGGTTCATCGATCAGCAGGCCGTTGGTGGATAATGTACACGCCAGGCCCAGCGACCGGGCGTGACGAATTAAAGGAAGAATATCCGGACGGCTTAACGGCTCACCACCACTGAAAAGTACCGCCGGAACTTTAAAGGCGGCCAAGTCATCCAGCAACGCGACGCCTTGCGCGTAGGTAAGTTCATCGCGGGCCGGCGCGTTGGTGGCTGAAGCATAGCAATGCACGCACCGCAGATTACACGCCTTGGTTACAGCCCAGACGACCACGGGGCGCGGCGTTGCTTCACATTCACCATGGGTGTTGCGATGGCCATAGCGGAGGCGTTCATTTCCAGCCTCATGATCGCAGAGTAAATTCGTTACGCTAAGCATAAGGGAAGACTCCTGTTTTGGTTTTGAGTTTGGAAATAAGACGCCCCATACAGACAATCCGGTTCTGCGGCCAGGGGATCTCCCGTAAGCCCGTAGGCCCGCGCGCGGCTGCCGCCGCAGATGTCGCGATATTGGCAGACCCCGCACTTGCCCTTGAGTTTTTCGGGAGTTCGCAGGTCCAAAAACAGCGGTGCTGATTGATACGTGTGCACCATCGAGTCCTGCGGAAATTTGCCGCAGTGCACAGGCAGAAATCCGCTGGGGAATATTTCACCAATGTGGCTGATGAACATAACCCCACGGCCATCATTGGTGCCGACGATATTGGGGATCACCGGGCGTTGGACGGTGCGGCCCGCGGTGTCGGAAACCGTTTGTTTGATTTTTTCCATTACGAATCGGCGATAGTGGGGGGCCTCGGTGGTTTTTATGGTATATTTCCGGTGGAGTCCCTGTTGGTAAAGCCTCTCGAACGCCAGTTCAAATTCATCCGCGGTTATGCGTTGATCTGCCAATGCCCGGCCGGTAGGGACGAGAAAAAATACAGACCAGAGCACAATAGGAAATGCGGCCAACACTTCGGCGATGGCGTCGATCTGGTGGACATTGTGCCGGGCGATGGTGGTATTGATTTGCAACGGCAGGCCGCAGGCGGAGGCATCGGCGATAATTTCCAGGGTCCGCTGAAAACTGCCTGGCACACGCCGAAACCCGTCATGAGTGACGGCATCAGCTCCGTCCAGACTCACCGCCAGACGATGCAGGCCGGCAGTTTTCAAGCGGTGGACGGCGTCGGTAGTAACAAGTTTCGTAGCCGATGGAGTCATGGCAGTTTTCAGCCCCGAAGCCACCGCGTGATGCACGATGTCAAATATATCGCGTCGCTTCATGGGATCTCCGCCGGTGAGCACCAGCAGCGGCGGCTTGGGGAATGTTGCCAGATCATCTATCAGGGCCAGCGAAGTCGCAGAATTCAATTCCTGCGGATGGCTATGCGGTTGAGCTTCTGCACGGCAGTGTCGGCACAAAAGATTGCAGGCGCGCGTGACTTCATAAAAGGCCACAAGCGGCGAACAGGGAAAATCTTCGGCGGTATAATCCGGACGGGCGGTTGAAACACCGGCCCGCAATCCAGTCGTGTTGCTGCTGACCAAATGACACGCTCCTTATCTTGACAAATATCTGAACTATGATATGATGTAGATATAATTATACGTTCATACAATTTTAATCGGAGTGAAACATGATTGCGATGACTGAAACGGAAATCTTCAATCTTCTGGATACCAGTCTTATCGGCCGGCTGGCCATGGCCGATGCACAGGGGCGTCCTTACGCCATTCCGCTGCCATTCTGCCGCATAGAGCGCACTCTTTATCTGCGCGTGCCGCTGACCGGCCGCAAGGGAGGCATTCTCGCAGTCAATAATCAGGTCTGTTTCGAGATTGATGTATTTACTGATCAACTCGATGACTATGCTTCCATCCTGGTGGAGGGGCAGTTGGTGGGGGTGGAGGATCTTGCTGAAAAAGCACTTATCCGGGTGATCAATGACGGTAAATACGCTACCCTGCGTCATGCCTGGCGACCCGGGCACGGCCGGCGCACGGCTCTGGAGGATTTGCCCATCAGAAAAATTATCAATGGCTCTATCAGCGGTCGAAAAATGACGCCGCGCGACATTTCGGTGCCTGCGACACTTATGGGGCAGCGTACCGAATCGACAAAATAACGCACGCGGTCGGACAGCCATCGGGTTGTTCCTTTTGCTAATAGCACGGCGTAAGCCGTCCATCTCAAAGCACCAGTCGCCTGCGTTTATTCCTCCAACAGCCGGCCGCCGAAGATATCTCTTCAGCAGCCGGACCGCCGCGTTGGGGGATAAAACGCAATTAGTGGGCACTGGCGCTTTGCAGGAATGCCAGGACTTTTTTGGCCTGTGTGCCGGTAAGGCCGGCTTTAAGCCGCATGTACTGCACAATAATTCCCCATTGTGCGGGCGTATATTGCGACGGCGAACGCAATTCATGGCAGCGCATGCAGTTTTCCGCCCATATTTGGGCACCGGATTCAGTGGCCGCCGGATCTTTCAAGGTCAAAGGCCATACCGCCGGCTTCGATGTAGCGCCGGCAGTCTTGGTGGATTTGTTAGCGGCACAACCGGCTACCAACAATAATCCAACGACGGCAGCGATTAAGGCCAAAGATTTATTCATTTTATTTGTGATAAAAGTCATCAGGTAACTCCTCGAGTAAATTGCCAGAGTAACTTAGATTCCAACAGCAAATTGCAGGAACATGGCATTGTTGCCGTGCATATTGTTTGAAAGATTGTCAAATTCATACTCAAACTTCAGCACGGCA
>JAKAZF010000278.1 GCA_021826605.1 Planctomycetota bacterium
CATCAAAAAGTCTATTTGCGGCCGGATTGTCATTCCAGTGATAGCACGTCGGAGTGTTTTTGCCGCCCAGTTTACGTATGTTCGTCGCGAAACATGCGTGATGATCAGCCATTCATTCTGCATTTGAGGCAGTGCTGATACAAGGTCCTGAACATGCAAATGTTTGCCGATGTCGGCCCGTCGCCGATGAGCCGGATCAAAGAATGTACATTCGGTAATCAATACACGGGCATTTTGCACATCCGGGTGGGACAGCGTCTCGGGCAGGGCCGTATCACCGGTATAGGCGACCAGTGGTATCTCCAGCGTGTAGGTAATTTTCTCGCCGCGCGCCTTCATGTCTCGCAAAATGTGGCCTGGCAGTTGTTGTGCGGCAAGTTCCGGCTTAAGTTTTTCGCGCCGGTCAATCAGCGTGTAACCCAATGACGCCACGGTATGGCATGTGGGAAATGCCCTTACCACAAGCCCCTTGCGCAATTCATACTCGTCACCGCTGGACAACGGTACAAGTTCATGGGCGATGGCTTTGCCCTCCAGTTTGCCAAATGCGTCGATCATGTTTCCGACGGCTTTGGCAATGGATGCCGGACAGATGACCGTTCCGGGACGCATCCCCTGAAAAAAGCGTTGCGACAGATAGTACGCCAAACCGCCGGAGTGATCCATGTGGCCGTGCGTCAGCAGGCAGAAATCACTGGTGAGTACCGGCCGGGGGCATTTGCCGATATCAAAGACCACATTCAATTCTGGAATCTGTACCACCGATTCCTCCCCGGCTACGCTGTAGCCCAGCACGTGGAAGTAGGGGGTCTTGATACATGCAAGCGGTGGTAGCAGCGGCACACCGCCGACATCATGGTCGGCCGTTAAATGTCGTGGTGCCTTACGGGATGGGTCATCGTTGGCAGTTGGTGATTGTTTACTCTCACGGATATTCATCCGCATTATTACAACGCCTTACACGTCGGCTGTCGACCGCTTGCTGCGCCGCTGCACGCACCCGGGCCAGTCTGGTGGTGATGGGGCAGCCCGGCTGCGGGCATTGGCTTGCTTGCGCATCGGATGGAAAAAACTTTCGCCGGGCAATTTTCGCTTGTTAATTTGGGCAAAAGCAGTTGCAATGGTAGGCTTGTTGGTTTGAGCTGCACCGGGTGTTCAGCGGGGAGTTAACTAAAGATGGGCCTTATGGAAGTGATTAATCCAACTGCTGCATGGACGATACAGGATTCAGCCGAGACGTACGGCATTGAACATTGGGGAAAAAATTACTTCAAGATCAATGCGGATGGCAATGTCGCCATTCACCCTGAAAAGGATCCGAATCGCTCCATCGATCTGAAAAAACTCATTGATCAACTGCAATTGCGAGGCATCCAACTGCCCGTGCTGATCCGGCTAAGCGATATCCTGAAGCATCGACTTGCGGAGATGCAGTCCGCATTTCAAACTGCCATTACCGAAAACGGTTACAACGGTAAATACGCTTGCGTGTATCCGATTAAAGTAAATCAGCAGCGGCATGTGGTTGAGGAGATACTCAACATCGGTGCGCAATATGGGTGGGGGCTTGAAGCGGGCAGCAAGCCGGAGTTGCTGGTGGTGCTGGCACTTACCAATGGTCGCGATACGCCGATCATCTGCAACGGCTTTAAGGATGACGAATTCTGTGAAATGGTGGTGCTGGCGCAGAAACTGGGCAAAAATATTATTCCGGTGGTTGAAAAATTTACAGAACTGGAACTGCTCATCAAATATGGCCAGAAGCACGGCGTGCGACCTAAGATGGGTGTGCGTGTCAAATTGTCCGCGCGCGGCAGCGGCCGGTGGGAATCATCCGGCGGCGTGCGGAGTAAATTCGGCCTGTTTGTGGCGGAAATCATCAAGGCACTGGAATACCTCAAGGAACGCGGCATGCAGGACTGTCTGAAATTGCTGCATTTTCATCTGGGCAGCCAGATTACCAATATCCGCACCGTGAAAAACGCCCTTAATGAGGCTTCCCGCGTGTATGCTGAACTGGTGCGTGCCGGGGCCGGCATGGAATACATCGACGTGGGCGGCGGCCTGGGGGTGGACTATGACGGATCGCAGACCAATTTTGAATCGTCCGTTAATTACAGTCTCCAGGAATACGCCAGCGATGTGGTGTTTCGTATTAAATCTGTATGCGATGAATGCGGCGTCAAGCACCCGACTATCATCAGTGAGAGCGGACGGGCTATGGTGGCATATCACAGCCTGCTGGTATTTAATGTGCTTGGTGTCAGCGGGTTTGATTATTTTAATATCCCTGACCAACTTCCCGCCAACGAGGAAGTGCCGCAGCCAGTCAAAGACCTGTACGACGCCTACCGTGACATTAATTCGAAAAACGTGATGGAAACCTATCACGACGCCGCCCAGCAGCGCGATGAGGCGCTGAATCTTTTTAATCTCGGATATCTAAGCCTGGAACTGCGCAGCCTTACCGAAAAGCTGTTCTGGGGCATATGCGGCAAGGTGCTCAAGCTGCTGCGCGATATGAATTATGTGGGTGACGATTTTGAATCGCTCGAGGCGCAACTATCCGATACCTACTTCTGTAATTTTTCTCTTTTTCAGTCGATGCCGGACAGTTGGGCCATCAAACAACTGTTTCCTATCATGCCGATCCACCGTCTGAGCGAAGAACCGGGTCGGCGCGGCGTGCTGGCCGACATCACCTGCGACAGTGATGGGAAAGTGGACTGTTTTATCGACCGGCGGGATGTCAAACGGACGCTGGAGTTGCATGAATACAGAGGTGATGAATATTTATTGGGCGCTTTTCTGGTGGGTGCCTACCAGGAGATTCTCGGTGATCTCCATAATCTGCTAGGCGACACCAATGCCGTGCATGTGGAACTCGACGAAACCGGCGAAATACACATCGAGGAAATCGTCCGCGGTGATACAGTTCGCGAAGTGCTCCAGTATGTGCAGTTTAATGCCGACGAACTGCTCGCCCGCATGCACAAGGATGTTGAACGCGCCGTGCGGGAAAAAACCATATCGGTGGAGGAATCCGCCCTGCTGCTGCGTTTTTATGAAAATGGGCTCTCCGGCTACACCTACCTTGAAGAGCCGCACGTTCGTTAACCCGTCGCGAGCCGGTCGGTCGATTTAATCAACCGCGTGTGACGCAATGGAGGCGATGATGTCCGCCGGTTCGCGTGGTGGTGGGGCGGAAGCATCAGGCTTGCTGTATTCGATTGCGAGTTGGGTAATGGTTGGTTGCACATCATTAAGCAATCGCTGTGATTGATTCAAATCCATTGGTAGATATTTTGCAGCACACAATACCAGTGATTTGGTGGCTGTCATCAGGCACGCCGCCACTGCACGCGCTTTCTGCGCTGTTGCATCACTGATCAGCGCACCGAATGCCACGGCATGAAAGTGCCCCGTTTGCTCCGTGACACCATCCAACTGATCGTGAATGGCCGCCGCCCATGGCCAGCGGCGTGAAACCTCCCATATATATTCTCCGGTGGACAACGATGCCTGTTGCAGACTTAAGGGGGTGTTTGCCGTGCACAGTGTGTCCACCAAAGCGGGAAGGGCAGAAAAATCACCATGGCGGCTGGCATCAAAAACTGCGCCGGCGGCGAAACCGTCCAACGGACCTATGGCCAGTTTCAGCGCTTGAACGAGAAGATGCTTAAACTCGGTCGGCTGTTTAAGGGCACCTTTGGCGATGAGCGTTTCCACGCGGAAGCAATCCGCATATCCCCCGGACTGTGGCGGGGCAACATCCATCAGTTGAACCATCGAAAGCATATTCACGCGGCATATCCTTTCAACACCGGCCGTTCAATGGGCGATTGGCCGACCACCATATTTTAGCCGTATTATCGGCAGAACCATTAATATCATGCCAGTCTTTGAACCTGAAAGAAAGATAGATGATCAATTGCTCCCGATCGGCACCGCGCTTATCATCCCAACAGGAAGAATTATGCAGCTATCAAAGCGTACCCAATATGCCATTCGCGCCATGATTTGCCTGTGCGCAAAGTACCCGCATGAATTTATGCAAACACGCGAATTGGCAAGTCGGGAAAAGATACCGACTAAATTTTTGGAATCCATCCTTGCGGCGTTGTGCCGGGGAAAGTTTCTCGTCAGCAAGATCGGGGCTAGTGGGGGTTATCGACTGGCGCGTCGGCCTGAGGACATTTATTTAAGCGAATTGATTGCCCGACTGGAAGGGAAAAAGCTCTCCTCCGAGAATGCAGAAGTTTCGGAAGACATGCGATCTGGAGAGTTGGCCGTCAATTTGCTGCAGCACGATTTGACGTCTGCCTTCGAGGGCGTTTTGCGTCAAGCCACACTCGCTATGCTCAATGAGCGGGTACATCAGCACTCTCGTGGAGGTCAAATGTTTTACATATGAGCGATTCGAAGGACAGAAATATCAATCACGATAACGTTCCACCACGCAAATCGTCGGTTGGACAACATCTACGCTCCGTTTTTATCGGCGGTCTGATAACCATGGTGCCACTTATCGTCACCATTTGGGTCATCATGCTGGTGTACCATGTGGTAACGTTTATTTCCTACCCGGCGGCCACGTGGATTGTAGATTCTAAACTGTTCCAGCATCTTCTCCATGCGCCGGCCCACAGCGTGCAATACTTGGCACCGGTAATCGCCATTATTCTCTCAATTATGGCGATTTATATACTGGGTATTCTTGGATCGTTTGTGCTTGGGAGGCAAATTCTCAATGCCATTGATCGGTTTATTGAGAATTTGCCTTTGCTTAAGGGCATATACAGTACCACCAAACAGGTGATCGGCGTATTTCGGCGCGGGGGTGGTGGGTCTGGCTTTCAACGCGTCGTGCTGGTGGAATTTCCCGGGTCACCGTCTTGCCGCCTAGGCCCGCGATCCAAGTACGTCCATTATGCCGCCTGCGGCACACATTATGTGACGTTGTTTATCCCC
>JAKAZF010000279.1 GCA_021826605.1 Planctomycetota bacterium
CTTCGATGGATTCTACGACAGATCGGGCCTTGTGCCGGGAAAGCAACGGCCCGACGTTGACGGCTGGTGTCTCCGCAAGCTTATTGGAAAGCGTAAAATGCGGAAATTCCACATCAGGATTCAGGGTTACAAACCACGCCGGTTTCCATGCCAGCATGGATGCGTATCGCCGGGGAAACAGGGTTCGCACTGTGCGGTAATACCACCAACTCGCAGCAAAGGCGCTGCCAACGCGGCGAAAACGAATGGTGTCGGCGATTTCCGCGTAATTAATGCGCTTGCCTGCCGGAGTCTGGTTCGAAATACGATTCTTAAGCGCGTTGCGTAAATTGGCTGTGGTTGCCGCAATAATCGGCGTGCCATCCGCCAAAAAGCAGGCGTAGACGGCCGGTTTTGCGGGGATACCGGCCATACCCTCCAGGGCCGGTTTGCCGGCGGATACTTCAGCAGGCTCGGACGCATCGGAACTTAGATCGTGCGGGACTTCGCCGGCATTCTCGGCGGCCATACTGTTGGCTAACTGAGCAATCGCAGCGCTGTCCGGCAATAGATGATCGATTTGTTTATTCACATCGGACATAGATGCGCTCGGGAATTTCCGGATAATTGAGTCTTATACCGGCATGCCGGTAATAACCGCCTCAAATACCAGCGTGCCATTGCAGATACCCTGACAATTGGCAATGATCCGGCGGCGTGAAATGTCCGCCGCCTGAGCAATTAAATACAGTGAACTCGGTGGGACAACCGTTCCACGAAATCGCACGTTATCCGCTTTGACAAACCCCATGAACTGAATTTCAGGAATGGTCTTACGGGCCATAAAGGAGCACAACTGCGCCGCCGCCTCGACCATCATCACGCCGGGCATCAGCGGTCGACCGGGAATATGCCCGCGGGCCCAAAACTCATTTTCTCCAATGTGCTTTACACCAATGACGGTGGTGGCTGGATAATCAATATGAATAATTGCTGAAAGTTGTTCCATCTCAAAGCGCTGCGGGTTCACTTTGCGAATGTCCTCCAGCGAGAACTCTTCTTTATGCAAATCAAGTTTGCTCAGGTCGTAAAGTAACAATGGTGCCATGAGATTACAGGTTCCTTTCTTGATCCATCAGCCGGGCTGTTCGTCGGCCGGTCATGGAAATATTTTCTGAATTCGGCATCAGGTCTACTGCGTACAAGCTGAAAAAGCCAAACCTCGGTTTTACCGGTTCCACGGGCCGAATCCAGAATCACACAGCAGATGTTATAGACGTGACCGGCGTCGGCGGCAAGCGATGCAACGGGTTTTCTTGCAAAGAATTTGAAAGGTGATAGAGTGTTAGCTGACAGGTGTTCGCCGGTGTAGGCGAATGAAAAGGGAAGGCGGTGAAAATCCGCCGCGGACGCGCCGCTGTAAAGGGCAGTACTCGCGTAATATCACTGGAGATGGTTCAACCGGCTCTCGCCGGGCTGTGCGGAAGAGTCACAACGCTCCGTCTGAACCAGTTAAATCCGGGAAGATTATTACGCCATCAAGCCCTGAGCCAGAAGACCTGCCTGTTGTATGTATGCCGGTCCTCGCGAGATGGGATAACGGGCGTTGTATGTACGATTTTGAGTTCATGGAATCAGGCAGTTGTTAACGTGCCGGCGTCCGTGGGGATATTTTGACCCGGCGCGACGCAGCACATCCTCTTTTGCCCGCCATGGAATTCATCATTCACACCTGGCAACACCGATACCCCTGGGATCAGGCATTGTGTTTTCGTCATTCGACTCAACGGTTCGCGCCGGAAAAGTCAGAGAGGTGTCGCCATGAAAGGTTTTATTTTCGCAACGGGAGTTCTATTATCCGCAGGTGTTTGTGCCGCCGCCCCGGTCAACTGGGCCGGCACAATTGTAACGCCGGGCGTTGCCGCAAACGGCTGGAATGGCAAATTCAATGCATTTGCCGGTTCCTACGGCGGCGCGTCATACACGGTTACACCATTTGATGGCGCGTTTGCCACGACTGCCGGCGGTTCTTACGGTGCCACACTTCTGGCTGTGGCACCAGGAAGTTCCGTGGAATTGAGTTTTGGCGCCAATGGGTATGCGGCTGCCGGAACGGCGGTGAACAATGGCTTTACCATCGGTGTTCAAGCGGGCGCAGGACTTATTGATACGCAATACGGCAGCGGTGTAACCGGTATCACCGGCGGCACGATCAATAACGGAAATTATACCAACCCGCGTGAGGCATTCGTGGCGGTCAGTCAGAACGGCACGACATGGAAATATCTGCAATTCAACGGTATCAGCGGTAATACCGCGGTTGAACCGAACCCGGCGGATCCGTCTGAGTATAAGTGGGTCTCCAGCAGTTCCGCCGCGAGCCTGATAGCATTTGATATTCCTGGCAATTATTTCAATTCATCACGGATTGCCCCGGATGGAAACTACGCCCCCGGGACGGTTTCCGCCGGGACACCCGTTGCCGATTTCTCCAGGCCATTTCTCGGAACACTGGCGTCTTTCAGCAACCAATCGTGGAGTCAATTGGTAACAACGCTTGATGGCAGCGCCGGCGGGACATGGCTGAATGTTTCCGGCACGGGTCTGGAAACGATTAACTACATCCAGTTTACCGTTCCGTCTTCAGCCAAATATTCAATGCTTATTGAATCTGTAGCGGGCGTTGTACCGGAACCCGCCACACTGGCCATGCTTCTTTCGGGCCTTGCACTGCTGCCGCTGCGGCGCCGCCGCCAGTCACGGCGAATAAATGAATCGACATGGCGCACCGGACAGGAAAGAAGACACGACCGGGCGACCGGCTGAAGTTGACCGTGAAAGAGGTATGATCATGGCACGCCGCATCGGATATGGCTTTACACTCATTGAATTAATGGTGGTCATTGCGATTATCACCTTGCTGATTGCCCTGCTGATGCCCGCGCTGGCAATGGCCATTGCGGAAGCCGATGCAACGGTGTGCATCAGCAATCTGCATCAACTGGGCCTGGAAGCGCAGGAATATGCGACCGATTACCAGGACTTTTATCCGCCGGGTTATTACAACTATGGTAATCCATCCTGGGCACTGGACCATGTGCGCAATGCACAAACCAATCAATGGCTTTATACACCGGGAATTTTATTTATGGGGCAGACCAATTTGCAGATACTGGTGTGCCCCATGGTTCATCAAACGCCGGCTACCGGTCAAATTGTGCTTGGGTATAACTATAACACCAGCTACATCGGCCACGGTGCCCGGGAAGGCCCCGGAGAAACCATGATGGCACCGGCCCGGAGAACCGATGTGGCAAATCCCTGCACATGCGCATTGTTCGGCGATGGCGGATGGACCGGCGGAATTGACTACTGGATGCGGGCACCGGTTCTTCTGAATCCTGTTCCCGGCAATGCTGATTCAGTCAGTGATGCGGAACGGGCGTCGGGCACGCAGGCGTTTCGACATCAGGGTTATACCAATGTGGTCTATTGCGATGGGCATGCGGCGAGTCAAAAACACTGCTACCGACGCACCGAACCCATACCCGCAATGGTGGGACCGGGAACGGGATTTTTATCAGCCGATAATTCAGCCTATGAAACCAATCAACCGTAGAAACCGGCTAAAGTTCGCCCTATCATAAGTTGTGCTTGAGCGATGAATTGTATCGCTGGCGCTTTCTTTTTCCTTAGTCTTGCGTTATTGATATTTGTTATGGTAGAACGGTTGGTCATCAAAGTGAAGAATTGGCTTGATCCCATCGCACAAGAGCGGCTGGAGGATATGGGCTTTTTTCGCGAAGGTCCGAGAAACAGCGCGTGGACGTGTTATTGTGCGCCAGCGGAGGCAGAACAGGTGGCGCAATGGCTGAAGAAACGAAATGTGAGTTTTGAGATTCAGCCCGCGGACGGCATTGGAGAATTAAAAAAATATGGCCGCCTCAGCGATATGCTGGTGGACAAAACCGGCGGTGGCCCCACACATTGTGCGTTGTGCGGTGCCCGGGATGTATTTTGTCGGCAATGGGTGCAGGGCGATGATGCCGATAACATCGACTACCCATCACCGATCCGGTTTTTTATGTGTGGCAAGTGCGTGCGCACACACATGCAGTCGCACCCGCGATTATATGCTCCGGCGGATGATGTTTTGTAATCCGCGGCAATTCGAGCATGCCAACGTCGCATAACTATTTTTTTACAAAATTATTGCACCTTTCCTGACAGTTTTGTCCGATAGTAACTTGCGATGAATACGCAGACTCAAACAATTTGTGATTCGAAAGTGTTGCTGATGTTCGCGGCCTTAAAACCCGAAGCAGAAGCCGTACAGACCGCCGTGGACCGCTGGACGCATGATTGCCCGTCCATTGCCCGTTCGGGGTCGTATGACAACATTACAGTCGAGTGCATCGGCATGCGGGGTACCCGCCTGCGGGAAGTTCTGCCCCGATATGCGCACCAGCGCGTGGCCGGCGTTATCGTGGCCGGTGTAGCCGGAGCACTGGCACCGGAACTGGCCATCGGTGATCTGGTTATCGACACCAATTCAACCGATGCGGATCGCGTTGCGGAATTCATGAATGCCATGTCCAGCCAGAGGCGGGTTCGGGTAGGCCCCATTCATACCGCCAAGGAATTGGTTGGATCCGCCCGGGCAAAAAAGCAGCTATACAAAGAGACCAATGCCATCGCTGTAGATATGGAAAACGCGTACACCCGGCAGTTGGCGGACCGGCGCAAAGTGCCGTGGTTGGGAATCCGGGCTATAAGCGATACCGCATTTGAAAACATTTCGTCCAAGGTTGTGCATTTTGTGGATGGTTCCGGCACGGTTCGGCCATGGGACTTGACGTTAAGCCTGGCCCGAAAACCAATGCTTATTCCACAACTTATCCGTCTGGGCCGAAACACCCAATCCGCCACACGGCACCTTTCTGATGCGATCGGAGCTGTGATTCGCAGCGGTTGGCCGT
>JAKAZF010000280.1 GCA_021826605.1 Planctomycetota bacterium
CACCACCTGGAACATCCACTTTACGCTCAAGAAAGTGCCCGCCGGTTCACCGGTGCTGACGATGGTCTGTGGCGGACGTAATGCGCGATTAACCGTGTTGGCCAATGGGCATCGCATTGGGAAAATTCATACGAGCATCGGACTGCAATTTGTGCGAACGGCACCGTATGGTGAGTTAATTATCGAAAACTTTCATTTCGCTCGGGGAATCTTGCATAAGGGGTTAAATGATATTTCGCTGACGTTTGCGGGTTCTGCCGGCAGGTCGGGGCAGCATATCAGACGGGCGCGACAAAACTGGACCAGCTTTATGGCCTACAGCTGCATCCGGCTATCGATGGGGGCAAAGCATTAGCCGCAACGGCGGTCCAGAGGATGCGCGGCGGCAAAAGGGGAAACTATTTTATTTTCTTCGCAAGCACTTCGCACGAAAGTACCGATAATATAGTATGGTATAGATAAGGACAGCCAGGTGGAACTGTGTCGGCGAGTTGGAATTCCGGTAACTATGCGTAAAGAATCGATAACTCAACTCTGTGCGGTCGCGGTGATGGTCTTTGGGCTTTTGCTGGTCCCCCGTCCGGTTGGGGCACAAAACATAAAAAAAAGCCCTCCGCTGACACGCAAAGAAGTAATTGCGGCGATTAATCGTGGCGTGGCCTATCTGCTGAAAAAAGAGAAGCCTGGTACATTTTGGGAAGAAGATGTACCGCCCCAAGACCGATATTCCGGTGGAGAAACATCTCTGGCTCTTTACGCCCTGCTGCAGGCCGGCAACACACTGAACCGGCCAGATCTGACGGTAAATTCTCCTGAAATTAGACCGGCGTTAAAATGGCTGGAAGAACTTAAACCCAAAAGTACGTATGTGGCATCCCTGCAGATCAGTGCTATTACCGAAAGTCCCACCAATTCACCGCTTTATTTTAAGGCGCTGCATCGGGCGGACAAATATCTTATAGACTCGCAGCATTCCGATGGGGGTTATCGCTATGTCTGGGACGGCATCAAGAAGCATGAAGTGAAGCCGGGCGACTGGGATAATTCCAATAGCCAATACGGCTTGCTGGGCGTCTGGGCGGCTAAACTTATGGGATTGTCGCCCTCGGAAAAGTACTGGATTCGCTGTGAAAAACATTGGCGCGAGTGGCAAAATACCGATGGCGGCTGGAGTTATATGGGCCACGGCGCTTCTACCCGTTCCATGACAGCTGCGGGATTGGCCAGCTTATATGTCGTGGATCAATATCGCCATACCGGCGTGCATCTCAACCCGCATAATGATAAGGGCATTCAGAATGGATTGCGTTGGCTGCGGGCGAATATCCAAACACAAGCTAACTTGTATTATCTGTACGGACTGGAACGCGTAGGTTTGGCCAGCGGTCTTAGACATATCGGGAAATGGAATTGGTACACCATGGGTGCTCGTACCATCATGAAAAATCAGGACCACGCCAGTGGAGCCTGGAACAATTATGTGCCCTACGCGCCAACCAACATTATTCCAACGGCCTATGCCCTGCTATTTCTTACGCGCGGCCTCAACCCCATTATCTTTAACAAACTCCAATATAACGGCCCCTGGAACGCCCGGCCGCGCGACGATTACAATGTGACACAATGGCTTAGCACCACGTTTGAACAACAGATTAACTGGCAGAGCGTCAATATAAGGTCCGATCCGCGTACCTGGCTTGATGCGCCGGTTTTGCTTATTACCGGACATGGCAATCCCCATTTCACAGCCGCTGACATTGCAAAATTAAAGTGGTATCTGAACCACGGCGGATTTATTTTCTCCAATGCCGACGGCAACAGCAAATCGTTCACGCGAGCCATTAAAAAAGCCGCTTTCGCCGCTACTGACGACACCATGAAAATGCGCACACTTTCTGCCGGCAACTGGATTTATCACGTACAGTACCAACTGCCCGCGACCATGGATTTAATGGGACTTTCCAACGGCATCCGTGTGAGTTGGGTGCATAGCCCCCTGGATGTCGGAGCGCGATGGGAAAGCCTGGACACAGATTTCCACAAAAATGCCTTCCGGCTGGCGGCCAATGTTTATTTCTACGCCACCAGCAAGCATCGACTGGTGCGGCACTTAAATCCAAAAATTCCGAAACTTAAAATTACGGGTATCCTCCGCCCTCTGGCGCTATCGGTCATTCGGCATTCAGGAAAATGGAATCCGGAACCTGAGGCCTTCAAGGCTTTTGCTGACTATGCCGCCGTTCATAAATTAAAGCTTTCCATCAGCACCACCACACTCAAAAATATGGGGGAGAAAAAGCCCCTGATCGCTTATATGTCCGCCATGCGGAGTTTTGACCCGTCCTGGAGAACGGAACATGACATCCGAAATTTTCTTGACGCCGGCGGAACTCTGATTATTGAAACGCCCAATGCCGATAAAAATATCACGCATTCAGTGCGATCCATGATCGCTCAGTTATATCCCCTGGCCACAATGGGGCAAATTCCTCAGTCCAGCCGTATTTTTAATGGAGCCATTCCCGGCTCGGTCGCGATACCTAAGGCCTTCTACCGCGCTTATTTCCTCCGGCAACACGGCTTTTTGGATAAACCTGTACTTTACGGCCTGCATCGCCGCGGCCGCTGGATGATTATTTATAGCCCCTACAATATTGCCACGGGGTTGACCGGTTCACATGCCTGGGGAGTTATGGGTTACAGTCCGGCGACCGCTCGACCGCTGATGCTCAATATGTTGCTCTATGGCGCACAAAAGCGTAAATCATAACCTCCATGCACTGTTTTGCGTTAAACTTGTTCTTTATGACTTCGCCCAAACATCATCTTGATATTCTTTTGAATCCCGGTAATCGTCGGGCATTTTCATCACATGGGCGACACTGGCAGACCAACCGCTATGTTTATCCGGTAGTTTCCCGCCGCAGTGGCGGCATCAGCATTGGCGTAAATCTGAATCCGGATAAGGTCTGCAATTTTGATTGTGTATATTGTTGCGTAGACCGCAACATTGCCGGTGGATCGCCAGACATTGATCTGGAGATTTTGCAATCTGAACTCAGCGGCATGTTAAACATGGTTCAAAGCGGAAGCATTTATGAAGTTGAGCCGTTTTCCGGCGTGGCACCAACATTGCGGCGAATTAATGATATTGCCTTTTCCGGAGACGGAGAACCCACCACCAGCCCGCAATTTTTTTCCGCTTGCAAAGTGGCTGCGGAAATTCTTAAGATCTTTCAACTCCCGAAAGTGAAAATCGTGGTCATTACCAATGCCACGATGTTGCACCGCCCCGCCGTTGAAAAGGCGTTGCGCTTTCTGGATCAGCATAATGGCGAAATGTGGCTGAAGCTCGATGCGGGAACCCAGGCGTATTACAGCGAAGTAGACCGTTCGTCAATTCCATTCCAGCGCCTGTTGGACAACATCACGGCCTGTGCCCTGCAACGTCCCGTGGTTATTCAGACGCTCTTGATGAGCCTGCATGGTCAGGCACCGGCACCAGCGGAAATAGCCGCATATATTAAGCGGATTTCCCAGATTTGCGCCGCCGGAGGCCACATTAAATTAATCCAGATTTACACGGTCGCCCGGCAGACGACGGAAGCATACGCAACAGCCTTACCGCCGGAAACTTTAGCGGATTTGGGGAAGCAAATTGCCGCAGCGCTTCCCGACATACCTGTAAGTGTGTTTCCATAGGAGCCTGTCCGAGTAATCGCAATCTCGGCCATTACTCGGACAGGCTCCTGGGATGCTCCGGCGGCGTACGCTGTCGCAAAATTTCTTCCATGTCAATAGCGTCAATATCAATTCCAGCTGGATCGCTTGGCGTTGCCGAAGGTTTGCTTCGCGGAACTTGGGATTCAGATTTCCGTGCAAGGGTTGTGAAGCCAAATTCATGCAGCCAGAAATCGGTATCTGAAGTTCGGCCCACAGTTTTGCGCTGTGGCTCGGCCGTCTTCCATCGCAGGCGCATGGCAGCTTTTCGCCGCAGTATTCCGGCGAGATATTTTTCACAGGCTATGGTTCTGGCCCCACCGCGATGGGCACCGGCTTTTACGGCCCGATCATTGCTGACCACCGTGATATGCCGGGCACCGGTGCTCTGCTCCACCATGGCAATAATTACCGAATCAGCGGAAACACCGCGACCGGAATATTTCAAGGTTACGTCCGGAAATTCCGCGTTTGTCGGCTCATCGGGTTTGGGTGAGCCATCCATGACCAGTACAATTTTTTTATCCAACCGTTCCACGAGGCGGCACAATTCACGCAATGAAAAGCCGTGCCACGGCCCCGGCATGGAACTTCCGGCGTGCAGGCAATTGTAGGCGTCGATGATGATCATAGAGATAATCCTCTTCGGTTCGCGCCGGCCCACCGCCAATCCCAATGTGTGGGCGTGACCGAGTGATTATTATTGTAATGCATGAAAGGCGGAATTTTACCGCTTCATAAGAATTATCTCGGAAGCGGTTGAAAACCTATGACTTCCAAGGATAATGGCGCATCCTCGCCCGGGTGGCGGAATGGCAGACGCTCAGGACTTAAAATCCTGTGACCGTTTTCGGTCGTGCGGGTTCGACTCCCGCCCCGGGCAATCAGTAGAATCAACGCCGGCCTGCTACACAGGAATACCCCCCTTCCATTATGCGCCGTAGGGATTTTTTGATTTAAGGCTTGCCTGCCGCCCCGGCACATTCAATGTGCCGGCTAACATACCCCAAAATCAATCAGAAATACCAATGCGGTCCAATATGCGCACATGTTAGCCGGTGGATTCATCCGCCGGCGGCGTGGGACGGTAACGGCATCGTATTTTCCGAGACCCCGCAATCGCCGCGTCTTTGGTCTCCTGCGGCACCAGCGGGAAGGTGGTGAGGATGTGGGTGAATTCTTTTTCGGTTAGGCCGTAGAGACAACGAAATCCGGCCGCGAATGCTTTTAGACAGT
>JAKAZF010000281.1 GCA_021826605.1 Planctomycetota bacterium
GTTGATATTGGTCTTCTCCGTTGTTGCGCCGCTGGCCGCCAACGAACTGGGCTGGTTCTCCGCGGAAGTGGGGCGCCAGCCATGGATCGTCTACGGCATTTTGCGCACCAGCCAGGGGGTTTCGCCGGGATTGCCCGCCGGTGATGTGCTCACGAGCATCATCATGTTCGGCATTTTGTATGCCCTGCTTTTTGCGCTTTTTATATTCATGCTGAATCGGAAAATTCAGCATGGTCCCGTTGATGCGCCGTTGCGTGTGCCCTCCGGGCAACCCTTGCCGCATCACGCCCGTATGGATGCCTGAACGCCTTGCGGTGAAACAGTTTTGTGTTGAGATTTGCGATTGGATTGGTTTATGGCATTGCAAATAACATGGTTTATTCTGCTGGGCGTTCTGTTCGCCGGTTATGCCATTCTTGACGGTTTTGATTTTGGTGTGGGAATGCTGCATCTTCTGGTCAAAGATGACCAGGATCGCCGCATTCTGCTTAACAGCATCGGGCCGGTTTGGGATGGCAATGAGGTCTGGCTGGTAACCGGTGGGGGAGCCATGTTCGCCGCGTTCAAAGATATGTATGCCACCGTTTTTTCCGGTTTTTATCTGGTGTTCATGCTGCTGCTGATGGCGTTGATTTTTCGAGCCGTGTCCATTGAATTTCGCAGCAAGGAACCCATGCTCTGGTGGCGGAAGCTCTGGGACGGATGTTTTTTTGCGGGCAGTCTGCTGGCTGCGTTGCTGCTGGGCGCTTTTGTGGGCAACATTGCGCGCGGTGTGCCGTTGACGCCCTCCGGCACTTTTGCCGGCAATATCCTGACACTGTTGAATCCCTATGCACTGATGGTGGCTGTTACAACCGTCGCTTTGTTTATGATGCATGGCTCAATTTATCTGGTCATGAAGACCCAGGGAGCTTTACATGATCGCGTGCGGTACTGGGTGAACAATACCATTATCTTTTTCATTATCTGCGCCGTTTCCACCACCATGGTTACGCTGATTTATTTTCCAAGATTAACCGATCCCTTTCGTCAAAATCCGGCACTTTTTATTGTGCCTTTGCTGATGATGCTGGCTATTGCGAATGTTCCGCGTGAAATATCCCGCAAAAAAGATTTTCTGGCTTTTATATCCAGTTCGGCGGCCATTGCGCTGCTGCTGGCAACGCTGTCGATTGGCCTGTTTCCAAACCTGCTGTACGCCACGAACAAGCCGGCGTACAGCTTGACCATTTATTCCGCATCGTCCTCCCAATACACCCTGGGCATTATGCTTATTATTGCCATTATCGGCATGCCCATCGTGATCGGGTACACCACCTATGTATATTGGATTTTCCGCCATAAGACCGCTCTTGATGAGCACAGTTACTGAAGAATCTGCGGCTGTTTGTGCCGCGCGGGCACTTTGTTCACAGGCTTATTCCCGTGCAGCGGTATGCCAATTGGTCCTTGCCATGCCCGCCGACCGAACATGCGTTTGTGCGGCAAGTCCCGCCGCGTTGGCTTGAAAATGCGGGGCTTTTGCGAGCGGTCAAATCATTTCATGGCCCGCACCTGCTGCGCAGATTCCCATGATATTCGCCTTGCGGAATGGACTGGCCGGAGGCTTTTGGCCGGGCCCCGACGCATCACCGGAAATGTCGGAATTAGTATTCAATTTCGCCGTAAATTGCCGAAGTTAAAGGTAGTATTTCGTGCTTGATTTATGCGTCTTGGAGGCTAATAATGCAATAGGGGCAGATGATGGGAGCAGTGAATGGCAGCCGCGTGACTGCCGGCTTGATTTAGAGGCTTCTTTGTTACAGGAGGTTTATCATGACTGATACACTTACAACCACACAGAACAATGATGGAACCAGTACAAACACTCATCATGTTGAGGAACTCCGTCGGAAATACACCATCGCAAAATCGGCGGTGGCTGACTTGGCTGGCGAAGTCAGCAAGACGGCCAAGGATCAGGTCGGCGATTTAAAATCACATGCTTCCGATTGGGTGCATGATAAGGCCGATCTGCTGAGGGAACAGGCGGCGGATTCGCAGGCTGCGATGATCACCATGGTCCGACGTAATCCGGTGAAGGCCGTGGCGATTGCGGCAGGAGTCGGGTTGGTGCTGGGCTTGCTGATCCGCCGCAGAGATTAATAGGCCTGAAATACGGTATACTGCCATCAGCGATTGGTCGTGTCAGATGAAGTTACGGAGTTGCTTTCATGGCTGAGAATACCGTTGACGAGAGCACAAATGATTCGGCGCAGCATTCGCGTCCGGGGGCCGGGAGATATTACAGCCAGCGCATTCTCCGCGCCATACTCGATGTCATAGAACTGGAAGTGCAGATCATTACGCTCCGGCTGCTGTCAGCAATGCGCGATGCGGTTGTTCGCGTGTGTATGGCGGTCGGAGCGATTATATTGGCGCTGGCGGGGACGGTATTTCTTGAAATTGCGATCTTCCGCGCGGTAGAGGAACTTTTACCGATCGACTGGGTGTTTCTGATTTTTGCGATTGTTCATCTGGTGTTTGCCGGAGGCTTGGTTTTTCTGGCCATCCGCCCCATGCCGTCCGAAGTTGCCAGCAAGTCGGATAATGCGGATGCAACGCACACAATCGGAGGCCGACAGAAATGAGTATTGATGCGAAATTGGCGGAGCTGGAGCGCCGCCGTGATGCGTTGCTGCGGGAAATGGACGAGAACACAACGCATCTCGGTGAGTATATGAGGGAATGGTATTCGCCCGTTAATATCCTGCGCCGGCACGTTGGCTCCGCCATGGGTATTGCCGCCGCTCTCGGTACTCTGACTGCTGCGGCCAAACTGCCGCGCGCAAGTTTGCTGCGATTGATCTGGACTCGGCTGCTGCATCACAAAGATAACAATTCCGGTGGAAATCCACCGTCTGATCCAAGCGGGGCGGTTGCATCTTCAACTGACTCAACTCCGACCACACATTCGACCACGGAGTCACATGAGACGCGCCACCGTGGATTCGGAGATGTTGCTGAGCGGCTGGTCGCCAATATTGTTCTGGATGCGGCGCAGGCGGTTCCGTGGGGCAGCTTACTGAATCGTGTGCGGTTGAAGCTGCAGCATCGGGATGGGCAAACAGATCAAAAAGGCCCATCAGGCCACTGATAGCGAAATAATTTTGAAAACTGGGCATTGGAAGCGAGACAGCCGGGCCATAACCGTATAAAATCCCGATGTTGTATGCGTCAGGGTAAATTTCAGGCATGAATGATAAGTTGCGAAACACGATTGTTGGACTGACCATTATCGGGGCGTTGGTTCTTGTTACATGGGGGGCGTTTCTGCTGGGCCGCGTTCCGGGCTTCGGTCCCAATACTCCTTATAATATCACTCTGTTGGCACCCACCGCTGACGGTTTGACATACGGTGATCTGGTAACGTTTAACGGCGTTACCGTCGGAACCGTTGCGAGCGTGTCACTGACACCGGACATGCAATCGGCAAAGATTATCATCGGCATATATCGCACGATTCGCCTGCCGGCGAATACGGTGGCTCAAATTGGATCCAAAACCATTGGTGCGGCGTATGTGTCGTTATATCTGCCGGGGAAAGCCGACACTAAAATGCTGCCTGTGAACGGAAGTGCCACCATTCAAGCGAGTGTTGAGTCATCCAGCCTGATTCCCAAATCGGTGGTGCAGGATTTTTCGGCATTGAAAACGCAGTTTGGCGTCCTTAGCGATAAATTGGACCGCGTAGCCGACGACCTGCATGTCCTGCTGAAACCCGTGGTTCTGACCAAAGCGCAGGCGGAAGGTGCTGAATCCAACTCTACCGATCTCAATAATATCAGCGCGCTGATTCAACGGTTGAATGTAACAATTAATTCAATCAATGATCTGGTCAGCAATGGTAAGCTGCGTGGTGAAGTACATGAAATCCTCGGCAATGTGGCCGTATCTTCGGAAGAGCTCAAATCCACACTCAAGCAGTTATCCGGAACCATTGGCCGCTTTAACGGCGTTCTCGATAAAGCCGGTACAACCGCCACGGATATTGACGCGGTTGCCAGAACCGCGCAGCAAAAAATTGTTCTCATGAGTGTCAAGCTCACCCGCGTGCTGGAAAACGTTAACGCCATTACCGAATCCATTGCGCAGGGACATGGCACGGCGGGGCGGCTGGTGAAAGATCCCCGATTGTACAATTCCCTGCTGGTACTTACGCGACGGCTGAAGGGAACCGTTGACAGTCTGCACGGGTTGGTCAAACAGATTAAGGCTGAGGGGTTTGATGTGAAAGTCGGATTCTAATTGTCGTTGACATTACAGCCCACGAAGAAAAATCTTGCGGCCCATTGATTTGCCGGGGAAGCGCCTGAATGTCGCATCAAACATCAAATAATCCTTCCGCGCTGTCTGAAGAAGATGTTCTATACGCCCGAGCTGTTGCCTGGAAGAATCGTCCTTTGCTGCGAACGGTCTATCATGATTATTTTCAGTCCATGGCGGCACAGTTTGTCACACGATCAACCGATAGCGAAAGACCGCATGGCGTGGTAGTAGAAATCGGCGGCGGTGCCGGTCACTTCAAAGACTTTTATCCCGGAATAATCGTTACGGATCTGGTGCCAACGCCTCACATCGATTTAGCGGCCGATGCGATGCGCCTGCCCTTTGCCGACGGCAGTGTGGATAACCTGATCATGCAGGATGTGCTGCACCATATTGCCTTTCCCCTGTCCTTCTTTGCCGAGGCGGTTCGCGTTTTGGCTCCCGGCGGACGCCTTGTTATGGTCGAGCCATTTATTTCCACACTCTCCAATGTGCTGTATCGCCTCTGGCATCCGGAGCCAGTGGATATGCGGGCAAGAATTTTTCGTGAGCCGAGGGATATTTCCGGCGCTGATCCGGCGGTATTTACCGGTGGTGGCGCGTTTGATGCCAATCAGGCGGTTCCGACGCTTTTATTTT
>JAKAZF010000282.1 GCA_021826605.1 Planctomycetota bacterium
ACCCTGTGGATTGGCGGTATTAAACGATTTGACATTGATGCCGGTTTGCCCTGTGTCGGGATTGGTAATTGTGTAAGGATTATATCCCGGTTGGGGATAAAACTGCTGATTGGCAGGCATAGGCACATTGGCGATGCGGCCAAACGCAGGTTGTGTTCCACCTGGTATGTTAGCAGAGTTTCCCGGTGTGGTTGGTATCCGGATATATTGATAATTCTCGTTGTAGTTGATGTTAATTAATCCCGCCAGTTGTCCGGTCTGTGTGCCGGTATCACTGGGGTTATTAAAATCTCCATAGGGATTACCCGGTGTACTGAGGGTAAAGCCCGGATATCCACCCGCCTCGGCAAAGGTTGAGCCATTACCGTCGGTCGTGCCAAAACTTGAAAAACCATTGTGGCCCAATGAATAGTCGGTATAGAAATACCCACCCATCTGATGGATGGTATTGATAAGCGATTCATACCCCTGCAGCGTGCCGTAGGCAGTTGGATCATTAGCCGATCCCAAATCAAAGCGGTTGTAGACATCGTATCCAACGGACGCATTGCCGCTATCTGCACGCGTCGGTGGTGGTGTCAGCAATGAACCATAACCGGCTCCAAAGATGTCGGGTGCGCGATTGATTATGTTCTGCCACGGCCCACCAAAATAGTCCAGAATTGCCCCGGGAGAATAGGCTTGGCCCTGCGCCCAAACCGAGGCCCCGGACAAACTCATCGCCATTGAAGCGGCGATGACAGATCGTCTCATCAGCCAACGGCCGACCGCCGGTGCTAATTGATGGTTGCGCGCCTTCCGGCTCATCCGACGCCCCCTTGCCGATAATTTAACTTGCGAGCAGTCTTTTTCATCAGGCCCAACCCCGGTATGAGCATCAAGCCAAGCATCAGCCCAAGCGACGTCGGCTCCGGTGTAGAGACAGGGTCGGTGATATTTATATTGTTAAAATAATCGGCCTGATAGTTGGAACCAAGATTGTCATTAAAAAGGGCAAGTTGATTAATCGGCAGATTATTGATAGTCAACGATGAGAAAGTCTGCCCCTGAACCGCCGTATTCAAAGGCGTGAGCGTTACCGAAGCGGTATTTGAATTTCCAATCGTTACGGTCACTTCCAGGCCATTGCCATTGTTACCGCCTGCGCTTCCATCGTGCACCGAGGAAATGGTGCTCGATACGCTGTTGGCGAACCCCGGAACTGACGTTGTGTATCCGCCCCAGCTCACACTGTAATCGCTGCCGCTGGCGAAAGCGGCAACTTCCAAGATCGGAGTGGCATAATTGGTACTGGGATCATAATTCTGAAGATGAAAACCCTCAGCACCTTGAGTGCCGATGGCATCAGTTGTCATATCGACGGAAAACGTAGCGCCAGGAACTAAGGCATAATTAAATTTGCGATAGGCTGTCTGCGCGACCGGATCCGTGCCGGTGGCATTTTGCGACCAAAGTGTCCACGCGACGCCATTACTGTCGATATTTGGGCTGGCCGTGACACCGAAAACGTTGGCGGCGGATTCCGTATCAAACCCCCATGTTGCGGATTGATTGACGCCCGACTGCGCCACATCCGGCACCAATTGCCATGGCGCAAAACCGCTGCCACCATTGGAGCCAGTTGTCCACATGCCGTTGGCGTACGCGGTATTGGAGGCCTGATCAGAAAAGCTCACAGCGCCGCGAGCGGCGCTGTGAGCCTCGGCAAAACCAATCAAGATTAAGCTTGCGGCTGTTATCAGCACCCGCTTTTTGGGGCCAACCGCTCTTTTTATTTTTTGCGACATACAACCTTCCAAATAAAAAGCTCGATGGCCAGAACCAGCAGGCAGTGATCCAGCCGCTGCCATTGGAAACTAGACGGATTTTCGACGACGGGAGAGCAAAAGCCCTCCAGCAGCAACGCCAAGCAATGCAAACGACGCCGGTTCAGGCGTCTCAGCCGCCGATATCTCCATCTGATTGGCCTGCAAATTTGCATTGGTGGCCGATTCGATGATGTCGGCAGCGTTGATCGATCCGCTGATCGTACCCGAGTAAATCAGTGGGCTGGTGAGCAAGGTATTGCCATTCGCCGGTGCCAAGGTCAACGTGTAGCTATTATTCGCGCCAAGCGTAAAGGAGGCTTCTATGCCGGCTTCAATTTGCGACTCGTCAAGGGCGTTGGTTCCAGGCTGGTTGTATGCAGCCGATGTGTACGTCTGAGTACCGTTCGCATCGATAATGGTGGTGATGAGCGAATATGGGCTGCTTGCCCCCTGACCAAACGTAACGGAAAACGCCGGTGTGTATGTTCCATTGGAAACTGTATCCAAACTGAACCCGGCTGCAACACCCGTTGCCCCACCCAAGCCGTCCTTCCCCGTCTGAACTTCCAGACCCAAGCTAAATTCCTGCCCCGGTCGCAACGTGCCAATGCCCGTTCCCAAAGAATTCTCAAAGGGGCGGTAGGCATTGACGCTGGGGATTGCCGTGCTCGAACCGCCATTTGCGTAAAGGCCCCAGTAGCCACCGTTGCTGCTGGCGATATTCACGCCGGTATTGTTTCCGAGAAAGGTACCCGCATAGGGCGGATTAGTGTTATTGGCCACGACAATGTTCCACGCGCCAAACCCGGTCCCGCCGTTGGTTGGATTGGGGGTGGCCCCAAAAGAGGAGTAATTGCCTGCATTGTCGCTGGCAATCATGGCGGCGTGCACAGTGGTTGCGGAACCAATACACGTCGCAGCGACGACGGCAGCCGTCAGGCTGGCAGCCGATACAAAGAAACCTTTTGACTTGACGGATCGCATGGGAGTTTCTCCTAAAAAAAAGGACCGACTACAAAAACACGATGCAAAGACATTGCGCGAGGCTTGATCACCTCACTCACGCCCTATAGTTTAACCGGTTAAACTTATATGTCAAGTGGCAATGCCATTTTTTTTTTTACATCCTTCAATCGCTGTCATTCGCGGCATATTTTCACTTTTATCTGACGTTTTTAAGGCATTTTAGCCAATTTTGCATGATTGCCAGTACCAGTTTCTGGCTCCTTCGACCTGTCAACTGAGCATTTGCTTAGGTTGACATTGTTAAACTGTGTGGTAAACTGTTTTAACAGTGTCGGGTCGCCGTTGGATTTCAGCGGCGATTGATCCGCCAATGGCGATATGCTTTGCTCGAGCTCACTCGTATGGTGGTTTGGAACGGAAGTTTGTTTATCTGAGGCAATTGTTTATGCCTGAAAAATTCAACGTCCGACGACGCGAATATCCGATAACCATCAAAATGGATAACGACCAGGCCGACGCCGCACCCGCTGATTCAGTAAATGCAGGATCAGAAACCGTTTGTACTGTGAGCTACCCACTCGGAAAGCCACCGGACAAAGTCAATATTCGAGATGTGGCGGGTCAAGCTGGCGTTTCGGTGGCAACCGTCTCCATGGTTATCAACAATAACCCCCGCATCAGCCGCACAACTCAAGGTAAGGTGCAGCGTGTGATTCAACAGTTGGGTTACCGTCCCAGCCGCCCCGCACAAACCCTATCGGGAAAATACACGCAAGTTATAGCGGTATTGCTCCCCGCCCTTCGGCACGCGCTGGCTGATGCCTACTTCGGAGAGCTGCTTAGCGGTATTGCCGATCGCGCCGGAAAGCTTAACCATAAAATCATCATTGAGCAGGCGAAGCCGCAATATGTAAAAGACAACAGGCACATCGATCTTTTTGAGCGAAAATTTGTCGACGGCTTTCTCTGCCTCGGCTTTAATGATAAGCACCACATGCTGGCCGATTTTGCCGAAAGGCAGTATCCCGTCATCATGGTGGATAACCGCTACACCGAGCATAAGCTCGATTGGATACATTGCGATTATCGCCAGGGTGCCGAGCAAGCCATGAACTGCCTTATTCAACTCGGTCATCGTAGAATTGCCATCATCTACGCCGCACCAGAAAGCGCCACCGCCCGCGATGTGATGGATGTTTACAGACGCAGGATGCATGATTTGGAGAGCGGCGTAAATGAAACATGGATGGCAGACGGAATGTTCACGGCCGAAGGCGGAGCGGCCGCCGCTGACAAATTGTGGTCCGCAGACCCAAACATCACAGCCATCCTTTGCGGCAATGATAAAATGGCGATCGGTGCCATGCACGCTTTGGCAGCACATGGCATTCGCGTGCCCCAGGATGTATCGATTGTGGGTTTTGATGATATCCAGCATTTGCCTTTCATCAGCCCAAGTCTGACCACGGTTCATCTACCGCTCTATGAACTGGGTGCATTGGCGGTCGAGCGGCTAGTTGAACGTACCCACAATAAACTGCCGCGTGTCGGCGAAGTGGTCCCTACACATCTGGTGCTCCGCGAGTCCACCAGCATCGTGCGGACACACTGATTCCATTTGAATGACAGCAGGTTCGGATGCCGCGATTGTCGCCGTCCGCACTTTGAGACTTATTAGGGAATTTATGGCTATGACCAATGCTGGATCAATAATACGTTCCTGTATGCGGGCGGCTACCGTTGTAATGCTCGTTGTACCTCTATGCACCGAATCAACGGCACCTGGGCTTTCTGCCGCCACGGCCCCAGTTGGGACATTACATTCGATACCCACTCGTATCGTCCATCGCTTTGTGTATGCTTCATCTTCCCCGGCCGGATCTATTCGTCATGTTTATATCGCCGGCGACTTTAATAACTGGAGCCCGACAAGAACGCCCATGCAAAAAATCTCCGCCGGCCATTGGGCGATCACCATGAAGCTAACACCAGGTATCCACTATTATAAATTCGTTATTAATGGTACTCAGTGGACACCAGACCCACGATCCAACCCTCACTTTTCCGTGCCGGATGGCAATGGGGGCATCAACAGTGGTGTCAAAATTGACTCGGCCTGGCAGAAAATGCCTGCGCCGCGAGCTAATGTGGTCCCGACGAATGAACTGGCAT
>JAKAZF010000283.1 GCA_021826605.1 Planctomycetota bacterium
GCCTGTTGAAAGCGGGCGTTGGTTTTTATACCCGTGGAACGGGCAATATTGATCCGAATCAGATATTAAACAGCCGCCAGGTGTCGGCTGTGGCGGTGGAGGGGGCGATTCCACCATTGGCCGTGCAGGGCACAACCTTTGATGTCTATCTCAAGGCGCTACCCAACACCAGTACAACGAGTTTGGAAAATGGATTACTTTGGCCGGTCGGTTTGCGTGTGCACATCCGTCTGGTGGATCAGAGTGATGTGCTGGCGCGGGCGCGGGGTCCGGTTTTTTGTGATCCGTTCACTTCCGACGGCAAACTTAAGCCGGCCAACGCCATCGTGCGTGAGGGGCGTGTTATCGGCGGTGCGATGGTGGAGCACAGCGTGCCGGCGGTGTTGGAACTTTACAGTCCGTCGTACCGCATCACCGATCTGATTCAGCGTGTAATCAATCAGCATTACGGCAACTATCCGCCGGTGGCCACCGCGGAAAATGACCGGGTGGTCAAGGTGCGGATTATCCATCGCTATCGGCATTATCCGATGCGGTTTGTCCGGCGGGTGCTGGATTTGTATCTGGCCGGAAATGTGCCGGGATTCAACGCCCACCAGACGAAGGTGATCATCAAAGCGTTGCATGATCCGACCGCGCCGCATGCCGATCTGGGTGTGGCGCTGGAGCAATTGGGGCAGCCCATTCTTCCCATATTGCAAAAACACTATAATTCCGCCAACCCCGCGGTTGGTTATTACTGCCTGCAGGCCGGGGCCCGCCTCGGCGACAGTGACGCCATTACGGACATAAGTAAAATTGCATTGGATACAGCGAGTCCGTTTCAACGCAAGGCGATTTATACGTTAAGCCACTGCCACGATCGCTTTCTGGCGGGGGTGACTTTTCGCAAGTTGCTGCGGTCGGCGTCGCGCCGGGTACAAATCATGGGGTATCAGGCGCTGCTGGCGATTCACTCATCGATTGTTTACTCGCAGGAAATAAGTCAGAAATTTATCATGGATATTGTCCCCGGACACCAGACATGCACGATCTATGTCACCACCCATCACGTGCCGCGTATCGCGTTTCTGGGGCGTATCCCAACGCTGAAACCGGGAGCGCTTTATGTCAGCCCGCACGACGCATTAACGGTGAATTATTTACCGTCACATACAACCACCAAGGGAGGTAAAAAGGCCGGCTCCAGTGCGGAGCCCGTTCTGCTGTATTACCGTAATCCGCTTTCCGGCCAAACCGTGACACTCAGATGCGGGACAGCCTTGCCATCGATTTTAGCCACGCTGGCCGGAGCGCCCAATCCCTTTGGCAGGCATTTCAATCCGCATCAGGCTTTTATCGGTGCGTCGTATCAGCGGGTGGTGGAGATGCTCTACACGCTGTGCCATACCGGACAAATTAATGCCCGCTTTCAGATGGAAACCATTACGGGCAAAAATCGATCTCTGATGGCATCATTAAATAAACCGCGGCCAAGCGGCAGCACGATGACAAAATCTGTCGTTGCTGGCTCGGCTACCCAGCCGGTCTCAACACCGTTCAGTACCAATCTGCCGGGTGAGCTTCCCGCGGGGACGCAGAGTTCGCCGCAGCATTGAGCCGCAAGCGACGACGCAGCAACTCTCCGACACGCCAGCAGAATTGCGGTGAGAGCAGAGTGGTTGGCCAGAGAACAGATTGGGTTAGACGTTGGCCCGCTGCTTTCGCAGTTGGGCGAGGCGCTGTCGCGCATCACGGAAATTAAAATCCCATTGTGTGATTTTGCTGTAGATTTTTTCGGCTTCCGGCCCTTGGTTGGTCAGTTCGTAAGCCCGCGCCAGCCAGTAGTGCATTTCTTTGCTGCGGCTGTCGCCGGTAGACGCCAATTCATAGTTTTCAATCGCGCGCTGGAGTGTTTCGCTCGCCTCAAGGTGCATGCCCTGATCCAAAAAGGCCCGCCCCAGTAATTGCAGGGCATCGGCCCGGTGCTTCGGACTGGCCTGGGCCTGCTGCAGAATGCCGATGGCCTCTTCCGAACGATGGGCGCGATAAAGGCGAAGGCCATACTCGTACGCGATATTGGCGTCGGATGGGAAATTTTTCATTCTTTCCGCAAACTCATCAACTTCAAATGCAAGCTTTTCCGCATCGATATCTGCGATTTTTTTTATCAGTTCCTTATCATCCGGATGGGCCTTAAGTTTTTCATTCAAGATGCGTAAGTCGCGCCGATATTTGCGAATGCGCACATCGCCCTGCAGCATTTTGTAGCGGTACGTGCGGGTTTCTTTGTATGCCTGTTCCAGCACGGCAATGGCTTCCTGGTCGCATTCGTCCGATTCCACATCGAGCAAAGCCTTGACCAATTTAGCGACATTCTGTGCATCGAGAGGATTTTGCTCCCACGCTTCGCGTGCATCCTCCACCATTTTGATGCGAAATTCTTCCGTTTTATTCAGCGCATCTTTTTGCAGAAGTTCCTGGGTCACTTCTTTGTTGGCAAGCGACTCTTTGAAGTCCGGTACCTTTTCGTATCCGCCGCGCTTGAGCGTTTCACGCGTGCCTAAATCTTTAATCCGCTGATCCAAGGCGGCATCGTTCGGCGTTAGCGCAAAGGCCAACTGCACGGCCTCGCCGGCTTTGGAAAATTCCGACACCTGTTCAAAGTAGTCTGCCATTTCCAGATATTGTTTCGGGTTGGGTGTCTTGCTGGTGCTGATACCCTGAAGCACAAAAGGCCCAAACCAAGTGATAATTTCCCGGTAGCCCCCGAGTGCGGCATGCTTCATCATGTTAAGCATGTGACCGATATTGCCGGGGTCTTTGGCCAGCAGATATTCAGCATTGAGCATCTGCTCTTTTGGCGACTTGCCGGAAAAATAGGGCTTGACACCGAGGAAACCGCCAGCCGGTTTGCCACCACTGACTTTGCGACGTAAAGAGACTTCGCGCAGGGCCTTGTGCTCATCGAGATTTTCGGGCTCTCGCAGAAGCCCTTGTATGTACATGTCCAAGGCGTAGTCGTAGTTACCGGTGTCAGCGACCGTCTTGGCGCGATCAAAAAATGACTTTCCCTTACCCGGGCCTTCTACAACTACAGTCTCTTGTGCTTTGGCCATATCAACTTCCGAAACCATCAAAAACCGCCAGCCAAAACTGCACTGGCATCGACCACGAATATCTCTTTCTCTCACCAGAAGTATACACGATTGTACACGCTCAAGACGCCAACGCGCCGAAAACCATTACCGTCTACCCTGAAAATTAACAAACTATGGGTGATAGTCAACCCTTGGCTATTACTTGCAGGAAACCAAGCCTCGCCATCAGCCTGCAATTGCTTCCGATAATCTACGGAATCGGGATGCCGGCCACGGACAATTTGGGAGGCGAAAGCTCAAGATGTCATTTGGATGCGGCACTTTTGGATCGATCGGCGGAAGCCTGACGCAAGAGGCGATTAATGATACCGGATCGCCCCTTTTGCGCAATAAATTCAAAGCCTCCATCATTTTGCAGATAGATGGTGTAGAGAATTCCGGGGCGGACCGGTTTGGCGACATATTGCCGCTCCACCACCTGCAGCCCAAGCGCCTTGGCCGCATGCCGCGACCGAATAAGACCGGCAATTTTTCGCCATAGCATGAGTGCAAACGGATTCGGTGGTCCATGTTGTGGTTCAAGCACACGTGGCACGCCATCACGACCCAGCAGCGACGTCCCATGATCCGGTGCCTGGGATTTGGAAAATATGCCAGTGAAGAACCCGATGGATTTGCCACGCAGCGCATCGCCCGCCTCGACAAATGAATCGGCAAACTTCAGCACATATCCGCCGATATATGGTTCATCACCGGGAATGCGTATTATTTTCAAGGGCAGCGGCACCGCCTCGCCATTCCTGGAATAGGTAAATTCGCGCCACAGGATGGTGGTTTGAACCACATGGCCGCGACCATTGATCTTCTGCCCATCCACCACGAGTTGGGCTTGCCGGGTGCGTCCCGTAAGGCGTTTGATGACCGATTTGAGTTCAGCCTTTTCTTTTTTCAGTTGCGCGATTTGCGCATCGCGCGATACATACTGCTGGGCGAGATTCACCGCCAAGGCGATGAATGTCGCAAGCACGACGACCCAGAAGATACCACGCCCCAACTTCACCGTATTACCTTTTTATCATCGCCCTTATCATCGCTTTTAAATTACTACTTAATCAATGGTGCAGTCAACGCCTGCAAGCGGCGATGCCATAGCCGGGCCATCTTGGCAAAGGTTGTGGGAGTCCACGTAGACCCATCACCTGCGATGTATTGCAACAGACGGCCGTGACTGGACACCCACATTTTTGATTCGTACGGGTCCATCAGATCGGTAACCAGGAAGGCTCGCTTCATCTGGCCTTCAACATTTATGGCCGCGTGCGACTGCACTGAGAGGACACGCAGCGCCGGTCGCCGGGCACGGTTGTTAAATGCCACCATCGCCAGCGGTTTGCTGCGGCGCAGATTCAATAAATGTGGCCAAAGCAGTTTCAGTATCGGTGGCATAAACGCGGGCATATCGGACCGCAGAACAAAATGTACCGGCGGGTTGGGCACGCCGGCCACCACGTGACTGAGGGTTCGCACCACGCGCACATGCGTTCGATAGACATATCCATCCGTAGGCTGCCCGTGCGAATTCATAATCGGGAAAAAGGCCGTTGTGGCCTGCCCCACTTCGGTCACCCAGTGGGTATCGTAATTGGGATATGGCGGATGGAGCTTAATAAGTTTAGGCTTGCGCGTTTTAGGGTCAACAACGATCCGCTGTGAATGCAATTCAGCCACCACTGGATTATTAAACGGAACCATCGTTTCGACGGAGTCCGTCCATTGTGAAAAATGCGTCGGCGGGCCTTTGGCCCCGGGCTGATGCGTAAATGCCCAGAAATAGGTTTCCTTGTGGAAAATATCGGTTC
>JAKAZF010000284.1 GCA_021826605.1 Planctomycetota bacterium
ATCTCAGGCCGGAGAGCTGCGCCGTTTGGGTGCCGGTATCGGCGGGATTATTAAAATCTCCGTAGGGGTTGCCGGGCGTCGTCAAGGTAAAACCGGGATAGCCGCCGGCCTGGGCGAAGGTGTTGCCATTGCCATCAGGCGGGGTACCCCATTGGGAAAAACCATTGTGTCCCAGGGAGTAATCAATATAGATATACCCCCCCATTTGATGCACAGCACTGACGAGATTTTGATAGCCGTTGATCGTGCCATACGCCGTGGGATTACTGGCGGAACCCAGATCAAAACGATTATAGACATCATAGCCCACTGAAGCGTTGCCGGAGTCGGCCCGCGTGGGCGGTGGCGTGAGCAGGGACCCGTAACCGGCACCAAAAACATCGGACATGCGGTTGGTTATGGTTTGCCAGGAACCGCCAAAATAATCCAGAATCGCCGGTGCCGCATACGCATTATTTTGCGCCTGCACATGGGGGGAACCCGCAGCTATCCCAACACACGCCGCAGCGGAGAGCATGGCGGTCAGGAACTTTGTCCGGTGCCGCAGAGAAGAGCGTCTGTGGCAATGCGTGGCGGTTTCTACGGTGGCGCTGGGTATAGCGAAAGATTCCGCCGCCCCATCAAGAGCAAGAATTTTTCTGATATTTCGCGCCGGGGTTGTCATATTGAATCTCTCTCCATCCTGGGTTTCTGGGCAAGCTTTTTCCGCGGCATCAAGGGCAGCGCCAGACAGGCACAACCCAAAATAGCCAACGCGGTGGGTTCGGGAACCGTGACAGGATCGGACACTTGCAGATTATTGAAGTAGGCATTTTGTGCACTGCTGCCTAAATTATCATTAAAGAGCATCAACTGATTGATGGAATCCGTGTTCAACGCCAAACCAGTATAAGTTTCCGCGTTGCCCTGAGCTGTGCCTAAGGGCGTAATGGTGACGGACGCGGTTGCCGAGCCGGTAAGATTAACGGAGACCATCAGCCCGTTGCCGTTGTTCTGAGAACTGCTGCTGTCATGTGCAGATTTTATTGCCGTCGCAAATGAATTGGAAAAGCCGGGAGAAGTTGCCGTGTAACCGCCGTAGCTGACGCTGTAATAGCTGCCGGATGCGAACGCCGCCACTTCCAGAATCGGCGTTGCATAGCCGGTGGCGGCATTGTAATTTTGCAGTTGAAAACCTTCCGCACCTTGTGTACCGATGGCATCCGTGGCCATATTGATTGAGAAAGTTGCCCCGGAAACCAAAGGGTAATTAAAACCGCGGTAAGCTGTGGGAGCCGCAGGATCGGATGCTGAGCCGTTTTGCGACCAGAGCGTCCAGGCAACGCCGCTGGTGTTGATGTTGGGCGTGGCCGAGGTACCAAAGATATTGGCAGCGGATTCGGTATCAAAGCCCCAAGTCGCGTTTTGACCGGCTCCGGAACCGGCAGGTCCCTGATACCAGGGGCCGAAACCCGTGCCGCCATTGCTGTTATTGTTCCACATGCCGCCGGCGTAGGCGGAGTTGGCGGCATTATCGGATAAGCTCACGGCGGCGGCCACGCCGCCGTGAGCTGTCACCCATCCGACCATTCCTGCGACAGCCGCACCGGACAAGAGGCGAGGCCATCGGGAACGGTGTTGGACAGAACTTATCAGTTTGGCCGCCATACATAAATCTCCAAAACTCATAAGCTCTGCCACAGGGGTACTGGAAAAAAAACTGAAACAAACCCGAGCCGGCCAATTGGTGCCGGGTTGAACGCGATCCTTTGATCGCAAAATCATCGGGCATTGAGGATTCTTGATTCAAAAGCTCTGATTTACAAACCCGTAAAGGCCCGTTGAATCATCAATTTTAAATCTGAGATCTCAAATTTCAGACCTCACATCACAAGGCCCGTTTCAGACCGCCCGCCGACGTCGAACAAGCAGCAAACCTGCGCCCGCTACGATGAATAAGCCAATCGTGGCTGGCTCAGGAACTGCCGTGATTGAAAGGGCGTTGAACTGCGCGTTTGCGTTGGTGCTGGCGTCAAAAACATCGGACGCATTGATCGCTCCCGAAACGCTGCCCGAGTACATCAAGGGAGAAGTCAGGGCTGTATTTCCCGTTGTCGGTGCCAGGGTCAGGCTATAATTGCCACTGTTCCCGAGAGCAAAAGATACATTGATTCCTGCTTCGATTTGGGGCTCAGTCAGAGCCGTGGGGGCCGTCGGTGCTTCATAGCTTGTGGAGCCGGAAGCGTCTGTTATTGTGGTAACTAAGGCATACGCATTTGCTGAATCCTGGTGGAATGCAAGTGTGAAAACCGGCGTGCTGGTTCCCGCAGAGATCGTATCCAAACTGATGCCGGTTGTTACGCCCGCATTGTCGCCGATTCCAAAGTTTCCGGTCTGAATCTCAAAGCCAGCGTTAAAAGCCTGGCCGGATCTCAGCGTACCCAAACCTGTTCCCCCTGAATTCTCAAAGGCGCGGACAGCGTCTACGCGCGGGATTTCATTTGGCGTTGTGGTAGTAACTGCTTGATTGGCATACAACCCCCAATACGCACCGCTGCTGGAGACGTTCACCGATTTGTTATTTCCCAGGAAGGTTCCGGCATACGGTGGATTCTGGTTGTTCGCAACAGTGACCGTCCAAGCGCCGAATCCGGTCCCACCATTGGCCGGGCTGTACACGGTAGACGCGGCGGTTCCGCCAGCATTGGCCGCACCTGGCCAAGTGGTGCCGGTATAGTTGCCGGCATTGTCGGTCGCCAACATTGCGGCGTGTATGTTTGACCCCACCGCCCCGAATGCTGTTATTCCTGCAGCCATACCTAACAAGGCGGCCCAGGACCGATGAGATGTGTTACCAACCATGAGACTCTCCTTATAAAGAACTTGTGTACCGAAAAGCACTACTAACTATTAGTTTAACCGGTTAAATTGATTTGTCAAGTGAATTGTAATTATTTTGTTTACCCCCTTTCCATCCCATAAATACAGCATTATTTTGCAATTTTTGCCATTTAACCGATTTACTCAATAAGTTAACACATTTTACTTCTCTTGGTGCCACCAGGCCCATTGCGATTCTGCGGTGCGGCGATACAATCCCCTGTGTCGTGTCCGGAATATCAAGTGGCAATTCATCGCTTGCGGAGGTGCTTGGCATGGCTGGACATACATCCATGGATTGTTCACGGCGAACCTTGCTTCTCGGTGCTTTGACGGCGGCAGCAGTTCCCACGCGGCCTGCCCTGCTGCGGAACCGTGCGCCGGAAATTGATCGCAAAGCTTTGGTCACCCGGCACAACTTTCACTACAATCAACTTGATGGGGTTTTCCAACTCGGTAATGGCGGTGCCGTGTTCAATTGTGATGCCACCGGCTTACAAACCTTTGCCGGTAATATCATGACGGATTGGGGGTGGAACTGGTCGCCGATGCCGGCCGGCTATACGCGGGCGGATGTCCCGATTACCGGCACCTATGAGCGCGGCCGCCTTACAGGGCCGCAAATCTGGCCGGCTGGGGAAAATGCACTGTATCACTGGATGCGGGAGAATCCGCACCGCATGAATCTGGGGCGATTGCGGTTTGTACACGCCGGCGGAGAGCCGTTGAAGCGCGATGAAGTTTCGGAAATACATCGCGATATTGACATATATACATGCAAACAACACACCGCATTCCAATTACGCGGACACCAAGTCACGGTGGAAAGTCTTTGTGATGCGTATGCCGACCGGCTGGCGGTGCGGATAACATCTTCCGCCCTGGCGGCCGGGCGTTTATGGATTTTCCTGGATTTCCCCTATCCGGATCGCACGCAGGGTCCTTGGGTTGGCGATTTTCATGCACCGGAAAAACACCAGACGCTGATGGTGCGACGTGCAGACAATTGGGTGCATTTGCAGCGCTTGGCGGATTCGTCACGATACGGCGTTATGTTGACGACAAAACATGCTGCCATTTCACCGGATAGACGTCCGCACACGTGGCGGCTGATTCCACTGACGGGGCAGAACACGATTGAATTAACCTGCCAGTTCGCCCCGGATGCGGTGAATTTGCAGCATCGCCGACCGAGCTTTGCGGAAACGGAGAAATCCACAGCCGATCACTGGGCGCGGTTCTGGCATAGCGGCGGAGCCATTGATCTTTCCGGCAGCAGTAATCCGGCGGCTCCGGAACTTGAACGGCGAATTGTTCTGGCGCAATATCAGATGGCCGTACAGGAAGCCGGGGATATGCCCGGAGCGGAAATCGGCTTAATCGGCCTGGATCAGTGGAGCAGTCAGGCCAACATGGAAATGGCGGTTTGGCATATCGGGCATTATGCCTTATGGAACCGCTGGCCATTGGCTATGCGCGAATTGGCCTTTTATTGGCGGATCAAACCCATTGCGCGGGCGCTGGCTAAGCAACTGGATTATCGCGGCGTCAAATGGCCCAAGCGCACGGGCCCCCACGGCCGAAATGTCCCGTGGTATGGAGATAATATTCTGGCCTGGCAGCAGCCGCACCCTATCTTTTTTGCCGAATTGCATTACCGTCTGGCCCCCACCTCGGAAACGCTTGAACTATGGCGTGATATTATTTTTTCTACCGCGGATTATATGGCCAGTTTTCCCACATGGAATAACACGCTAAAGCGTTATGATCTTACCCCCATCATGCCGGCATGTGAACATGGCGTTACCAGTAACAGCGTTTATGAGCTGGCCTATTGGCGATTTGCACTGACGATCGCCCAAATCTGGCGGCGTCGCCTGGGCGTGCCGCCGAACGCGCACTGGGCGCATGTCCTGAAACATTTGGCCCCCCTGCCGATGGATCAGGGCGTGTATGTAATTTCCCAGCAGTGGGCCAAAGCGACTTACACAACCATTCGCAGCAATCATCCGGATATGATCGGTGTCTATGGCATGTTACCGCCGATTGTCGGGGTTGATCCTGCCGTGGCTCAT
>JAKAZF010000285.1 GCA_021826605.1 Planctomycetota bacterium
CACGGTTGAAGATCAACTCCTGCCGCTGGCGCGTTGAGCGGGCGGAACATATGACCGCACTGCGTTGTTTGGATTATGCAGGTTTGGTGGAAGACTATTGGACGCAACGCGCCGCCTGATCGCCAACAATAGGAGTTACACCCATCGCTCTGCTATTGTCTGCGATGCGGCAATCCGCTACCATCAACGGCATGGAAGTTGTGCAGTGGAGTCTCTGATGGGACGGTTAATCGGTTCGCAGGTTAATGACAGAGAACATCTGGATACCCAGCGCAAGGCGCTGGAAATCAACATCGACGCGCGGCGTTACGGCACCTTCGCCGAAATCGGTGCCGGGCAGGAAGTGGTGCGGTGGTTCTTCCGCGCCGGCGGGGCCGCCGGCACCATCGCCAAAAGCATGAGCGCTTATGACATGTCCGTCAGTGATGCGATCTACGGAAAATGCGATCGGTATGTCAGCCGCGCGCGATTGGAAAGCATGTTGAAGTATGAACAGCAACTCAACATTGACCGGCTCGGTGAAGCGCGCGGCGATACCACCGCTTTTTTCACCTTCGGCAATACGGTGGCGGCGCAGAGCTTCAAGGGCAATGTGGAATGCCACGGCTGGATGGGCGTTAAATTTCAGGCCCATCCACGGGATCAGGACAGCCAGATCATCCTTCATGTGCGCATGCTGGATCGTGAAAATTCCCAACAGCAGGAAGCCCTGGGCATTGTGGGTGTGAATCTGCTTTATGGCGCGTTTTTTTATCACTATGAACCGGAAATGCTCCTCAAATCCCTGCTTGACGGCATCTCCTCCGAGCGCATTGAAATCGACATGATTGAATTTTCCGGCATTGAATTCCGGCATGTGGATAATCGCATCATGAGTCTGCGCTTAGTGGAACTCGGATTAAGCGCGGCCGCGATGTTCGGCCCCAGCGGGGAAGTGTTGCAGCCATCGGAAGTGCTGCACAAACGCGCGGTGATTGTGGAACGCGGGAGTTTCCGGCCCGTTACGCATGTGAATCTGGACATGATCCGCTGCGCCCGGGAACGGTTTCTTGCCGAACCGGATACCACGGGGGAAGAGCCGCTGCAGCTTTTTGAAATTACCATGCGCAATCTGCGGTCGGACGGAGCCATTGATCTCAAGGATTTTCTGGCGCGGGCCGATGTGCTTAGCGCCTGCGGCATGACCGTGCTGATCTCCGATTATTTTGAGTTCTACCGCCTGGCCGGTTATTTATCACAGTTCACAAAGAAACGCATTGGTCTGGTCATGGGCGTGCCCACACTCATTGATCTATTTGATGTCACGTATTACGCCAATCTGGAAGGCGGAATTCTGGAGGCTTTCGGACGGCTCTTCAAAAACGATCACAAACTCTATATTTATCCGCTCAAAAATGCGGATGGTTCACTGACCACCATGGACACGCTGGATTTTACTTCCGAGCTGAAAAAACTCTTCGGCTATCTGGTTGAATGCGGCTGGATTGAGCAGTTGAGTAATTATAATCCAGATTATCTGAGCATTTTTTCGCGGGACGTGTTGAAAAAAATTCAGGGCCGGGATGTGTCATGGGAGGCCATGGTGCCCGCACCGGTGGCGGAAATCATCAAGAAGCGAAATTTATTTGGCCAGCGATCGGATCGGTCCGCGGGCGCGCCGCGCTGATGCGCTGGTCGGCGCGCCGCCGCGCAATGCAACGGGTGGTACTAAAATCCTCAGGAGTAGCAATGGTGGACGGTGTAATCAGAACAGATCTTTCCAAACTGGCCGATGATATTATCGCCAGTTACCACGAATTTCCCGCAACGCAGTACATCGGATCGGCCAATTTGCCCAACCGGGATGTGATCGTGGGTCTGATACATTCGATTCGCGAAGTGCTTTTTCCGGGATTTTTCGGGCGGCAAAATCTGACCACCACGGATCTGCCCCTGCATGTACACAGTATTTTGAGTTCCATCCGCGACATTCTTTTTGACCAGGTCCGGCGGGCCATCCGGTATCAGCACCAGCGCCGCTCCAAAGCCGAATGCCCGGATTGTGACACCACCGCCGCCGCCGTTACCGACGAGTTTCTGGGTTCAATTCCAAAACTGCGGAGGATATTGGCCACCGATGCCCAAGCCGCCTTTGACGGCGACCCCGCCGCCGGAAGTGTGGATGAGATTGTCTTCAGTTATCCCGGCTATCTGGCGATTACCGTTTACCGCATCGCCCACGAATTGCACGCGCTGGGCGTGCCGTTAATCCCGCGCATCATGACGGAATACGCGCACGGTGCCACCGGCGTGGACATCCATCCGGGTGCGACCATCGGCGAATATTTTTTCATCGATCATGGCACCGGCGTGGTGATCGGCGAAACTTCCATCATCGGAACCAACGTTAAAATCTACCAGGGGGTGACACTTGGCGCTTTATCCACCCGCGGCGGGCAGAGCCTGCGCGGAAACAAGCGGCATCCCACCATTGAAGACAATGTCATGATCTATCCCAACGCCAGCATCCTCGGCGGGGAAACCGTCATTGGACGCGGTGCGACCATCAACGGAAACGTGTTCGTCACGCAATCGGTTCCGCCCAATACGCGGGTAAGTGTGAAACACCCGGAACTGCAATATCGCAACCGTCCGCCGCGGGAATTTGTGCAAGAAATGCCGCCGGACTTTCAGATTTAGCACTGGTGCATAAGCCGTTTCAGTGGCGCAGGGCGATGCCGACATCATTGGAAGAAATCAGCGCCAGCCGCCCCATTAAGTAGGGTGCAAAGGCCTGCGATTCCAGCGGCACCGGGAACAGGTTGTATTGGGCAAGTCGCCGATGGCCCGATGAGGTGGCGTTCCACAGATAGCGCAGCACATTAATCCTGAATCGCCCGCCGACTTTCCCGCGGAATTGAAGTTGCTTGGGTAAACCCGCCATCGGAATTTTTACCACGGTTGTGGTGACCACCTGCCCGTCCGAACTGCCGGTGCCGATGGTGATTTTCAGACCGGCGATTTTCCATGGGATCAGGCCATAGGGATGGTTCAGGTCGGGCACGCCGCCGATGGACGGGGTAGGAGGCGTGGAGGAACGATGCCAAACCCCATGCGTGCGGCCAGAGGGTGAAACCACCAATTCAAAGAAATTGGTGCCATTTTGCTCTTTGGAAGTATCCAGCCAAATTTCAGTGCAGTCATGCCTCCACAAATTATCCCTGGCGGCGGCGCGATCCCCGTGATAAGGACCGGTGGCGATGATGGCCAGGTATAAATCCGTGCTGCTGAAAGCAGCCGCGACTCTGGTCTGAACATCGCCCGGTTGATTGGATTGCGTCGGTGCCAACGTACTCCATTGCGCACTTTTCCATACGCTTCCGCTTAACGGCTGATTTATTGTTGATGAAGCGCCAACAGGTAGCGCTTCGAGCGCCACCGGGCGCAGGGCCTGGGATCGATTGCGCCCGGCGGCGGCGGAATCGGTCGAGCCATCCTTGCAGCCTGGCCAGACCGACAGCAGCGAGCCTGCCAGCAGCACCACGCCAAGCACCTTAAAGGTTGTAAGGCCTTTGAGTTTCAAAATCCGCTGTGTCCTTTACACTGATCGCCGGTCCCTGCAATTAACGGCTTTTATCCTAACGGCCAACCGCTTCCACGGTTACAGGATATTCGTCGGCATTATTAATCGTAGTCAACGTCTGCGGCCCCATCTCACTGCTATGCCCCGGGAACGCCTTGGCCTTGGGATCAAGCTGAATTTTGGCATAATTTATTGCCGTGGCCGCTTCACCAAATCCGGTGGATATCAGTTTGAGTTTGCCTGAGAATCCGGCAACATCGCCCGCCGCAAATACGCCTTTCATGGTGGTCTCCATCTGCTGGTTGACCATAATCGCATGGCCTTCAATTTTTACAGGCCAATTTTTAATAGCTCCGAGCGAACTGATAAACCCGAGTTGCGGCAATATCGCATCGATTTGAATTGTCCGCTCTTCTTTCGTCTGGTTATTCACCAGAACTGCGCTCTTTATTACATTATCGGCCGCGACCACCTCTTTTAATTCCCAAAATGTTAAAATTGGCACGCCTAAGCCCAAAACCTTGCTGACACTGTCTTCATGGGCCCGAAATTGATTACGACGATGGATAATTGTAATCTGAGCGGCCGTATCATGCAAATTCATTGCCCAATCCAGTGCGGAATCGCCACCGCCTATGATCAAGAGCCGCTTTTTCGCAAAAGCCGCTTTGGATGAAACTGCGTAATAAATGCCCCTATTTTCCCATTGGGCGACATTTGCGAGCGGAATTTTGCGCGGTTGAAACGCCCCGGCGCCGGCACAAATCAGCACGGTTTTGGTGTAATGCTCCCCTTTTTCCGAACCAATCACAAAGCAATCCAGAGACTCATTGCGGGAAAGTGTCGCGACTGTTTCCGATAAATGTACCGAAGGATGATATTGCAGCCCCTGTTCGATGAGATTTTTAACCAGATCACGCGCGATAACCTTGGGAAATCCGGCCACATCATAAATGTGTTTTTCCGGATATAGCGTGGCCAATTGCCCGCCCAACTGATCCAGCGAGTCAATAATTTTGGTCTTCATTTGTCTTAGACCGGCATAATACGCGGCATATAACCCCACCGGGCCACCGCCGATAATCGTAACGTCAAATAATTCCCGCGTGCCGGTCATTCCAGCAATTCCTTTCCAAAATTATTCAAAACCGGCCTTCCGTCGGTTCAAACTTTATTATTGTATCCGAATTACGCGCAGATAAAAGCATGCGAATTCAAATTTTCTGCAGGGGGGTGTAACTCCTATTGTTGGCGGTTTTGGGTTAGGATTAGAAGTGGAAGGTCGCCGTTGTGGCGGCCAAGGCCAAGGATGCGGTAACGAATCAAGGAGGATTCACAATGATCCGACAAATGGAA
>JAKAZF010000286.1 GCA_021826605.1 Planctomycetota bacterium
TGACACATGCCGGCGCGGCTGCCGCCATTCATCAAAGCTCCAACTGGAACCTGCGCATCGGCTGGCGGTTGATGCTGGGATCGGAAGTTTTGCCCGCACTGCTTTTTCTCATCCTGCTGATTGGCATTAAGGAAAGCCCACGCTGGCTGATTATCAACAACCACGAGGATCAAGCCCGAACGATTCTTCAACGGCTTTTCGGATCCCAGCAGGCAGAAAAGGAAATTCAGGCCGTTAAAGCTGTAGCCAGCGAAGAGGAGGGCCAGATATCCGAACTCTTCAAACCGCAATACCGCCTGCCACTGATTATCGCCCTGTTTCTGGCGGTCTTTTCCCAGTTCAGTGGTATTAATTCCATCATATATTACGCCCCGCGTGTCTTCGCCGCCGCCGGCATGCACACCAGCAACGCATTCGGTGCCACCGCTTTGGTCGGCATGGTCAATTTGCTTTTTACATTCATTGCGGTGGGGTTTGTGGATAAAGCCGGCCGCAAGTTGCTGCTGGCCATTGGCACGGCCATTCAGGTGGTGTCGCTCGGTTCAGTAGCGCTGGTTTTCAAACTTGCGCCCCGTGTTGCCCAATTTACCGTTCATAACCACATTACCGTGCAGGGGAGCATGTCGGCCAAAGCGTTTCATCAGTTGGCCCTCAACCTGCACGCCCATGTCGTCATCGCACCATACTTCGGCCATACGCAGGTGGTGATCCTGCTTTTAAGCGTGCTGGTATTTATTGCCGCCTTTGCCATGGCCATGGGACCCATGCCATGGATTATTATTTCTGAAATATTCCCCGCCCGCATCCGGGGCCGGGCCGCATCGGTGGGGGTGCTTACCCTGTGGGCCGCCATTTTTGTGGTAGCGCAAACATTTCCAATACTCAAGAAAGATGCCGGCCTGACCACGACGTATATGCTCTACGCCGTATGTTCGCTGATCAGCTTTTTGTTTGTGGTCTTTGTACTGCCTGAAACCAAAGGCCGTACCCTTGAGGAAATTGAAACCTCATGGCGGCATCGCGTGTCGTAGTGCACCCCTTGTGCAGGCACCGGACCCAAGCACGGAACCATACCGGGTAAGCACGTATGGGGCCGGCGGCATACGCTCCAAAGCCCGTCCTGATTCTGTATCGCAGTGAGCTGGATTTTTCAGTGCGGCAGGGGGCCGTCAAGGCCATGATGCGGGCTTGGCGGTGGCAGTGCAATATTAACTTTGTGGTATTGCCCATTGGTGTGTACACGGATGCCACCGAGCAGCGGTAAAAATTGCCAGGGGTTTGGAATCTTTTCAGGATTGCCCCGCCATCGTGCCATCACCTTGCCCATGTTGCTCACTTTGCTCCATGCCGCGTGATAGCGCTGAAAATACCACACCGCCACGCGAAAAATAATCGATCCACGATGACCGGTCACAAACGACTGAGTCCGTAACTGCTCTACCACCACTGTGGCGTGATTATGATCGGCGGCAATCCAAAGTGGGCGGTTGTAATTCGTGAAACGGGGTATCTTTTCAATAAACCGCACAATCTGCCGTATGTCGCCGGGCTTGGCCGGTGGCCCCGGCAGCACCGGGCGCTCATAGCGCATATTTACCCCCTCCCATCGACCGTGGCGGGTAAGCAATATTAAATCATAAGTGTGGCCCACCGGCACATGGGGTATGGAAAATGCTCCATTGTGCCGATGAAACGCCCCTGGAAATACCCACGCAGTACGGTGGTTCCGGCTGACCTGCAGAACATTGGCGCGGTTCCGATCTACCGCTTCGATTGCAACCACATGCATGGTGGCGGGGCACTTGATGGTACCGTGCAGTGTGATGACAGATGGAATTGGGGCCGCAGCGACCATCCCTGCCCCCGTTGCGGGTAGAAGCGCTGCAGATACGAATGCTAAAACTTCACGCACCGCCATATTCTTCCGCTCAATGAGCCTGACTGCAGCGAGTCGCCCGCGGTTGCCGCGCGCAGCCTGCCGCTATTTCGTGGGCTTTCGCGTTCTTTCCAGCCAACCGGTATCGATCCGGGCATTGATAAAATCTTTATCGCGCATAATTTGCCGATGCAGACTGATCGTGGTCTTCACGGGGCTGGCGCGGAATTCATCCAGCGCCCTCCGCATGGTGTTGATGGCGTCGATCCGGGTGGGGCGGTGGACAATCAGCTTGCCGATCATGGAGTCATAGTTAGGGCCGATGCGGTAATTCTGGTACGCATGGGAATCAAATCGCACGCCCGGGCCGCCGGGGGGGACAAATTCATCCAATGTGCCGGGGCAGGGTGTAAAATTGCGATCGGGGTCTTCCGCGTTGATGCGGCACTCTATGGCGGCACCATTAAGCTGAATATCGCTTTGGGCCAGCGAAAGTTTTTCGCCCGATGCGATGCGCAGTTGCCAATGGATCAAATCCTGACCGGTGACCATTTCAGTTACCGGGTGCTCCACCTGAATGCGGGTGTTTACCTCCAGAAAATAGAACCGATTCTGCTTGTCAACGATAAATTCAACCGTGGCGGCGGAATAATAGCCCGCAGCTTTGGCCAGGCGGACGGCAGATTCGCAGAGTTCCTTTCGGGTTGGCTCATCAATAACCGGGCAAGGGGATTCTTCAATAAGTTTTTGATGCCGTCGCTGAACGGTGCAATCGCGTTCAAACAGATGCACCACATGGCCATGCTTGTCGCCGAGAATTTGCACCTCAACATGGCGGGGTTCTTCGTGGTACTTTTCAATAAATACGGTGGAATCCTTAAAGGCGGCTTCAGCTTCCGATTGAGCAGCCTTCAGCGAACTTTTAAGACTGATGTCATTGTGCGCTACCCGCATGCCACGGCCACCACCACCCGCCGATGCTTTGATGATCACGGGGTAACCAATACGCTGGGCCACATCGACGGCCTGTTTTTCCGACGTGACCGGTCCGTCGCTGCCGGGGGTTAGTGGCACTTTGCACTTTTTAGCCAGTTCTTTCGAGGCGAGTTTGGCGCCGAGCATCTTCATTGATTCGACCGACGGACCGATAAATTCAATTTTGCAACTGCGGCAGATTTCGGCAAAGTGGGCGTTTTCCGATAAAAAGCCATATCCAGGGTGGATAGCCTGTACGTCGGCAATTTCCGCGGCTGAAATAATGCGCGGAATATTGAGATAACTTTCCGCCGCCGGTGCGCCACCAATACAAATGGCCTCATCGGCGAGCCGGACATAATTGGCATCGCGGTCCGCTTCGGAAAAGACGGCGACGGATTCCACGCCCAATTCGCGGCACGCCCGAATGATCCGCAGTGCAATCTCCCCTCGATTGGCAATAAGAATTCTGGAAAACATCCTCACCTTTCAACACGCGGCAGGAGACCGCGCCATTAAAACCTGTCCCGATGGCACCACTTGCCGGGCGCTAATCCGCCTTAAGTAAAAACAGCGGCTGGTTGAATTCAACACCCTGTCCATTTTGTACCAGGATTTTCGCGATGGTACCGGTGGCTTCCGCCTTGATTTCATTGAATACTTTCATCGCCTCAATGATGCACACCACGGTGTCTTTATCAACATGCGCACCGACTTTGACAAACGGTGGAGAATCCGGGCCCGCCGCGGAGTAAAACGTCCCGACCATCGGCGATTTAATACTTGGGCCGGTGGATTTCTCGGACGCCGCCGGGGCCACTACGGGCGATGGCGCAGCCTGGGTTACCACTGGTGCCGCCGAAATGGCCGGCGCTGCAGCTCCAACTGCGGCCCCGTGTGCCATTGCGGGCGCGGCTGGTGTCAGATCGCGTCGCAGGCGGATCGATGATTTATCTTCCACCAGTTCAATTTCTGTAAGGCCATTGTCCGCCATAAGTTTAACCAAATCGCGGACGCGCTTGTTGTCGGTAAACATTTCCTTCGCCATGAAACTCCTCCGCCGGTGGCGCTTGCGCCCCGACCATTACATCACCTGGGCACTATCCATATCACGAGGCAGTGTGCTGAGCACCCGGCAGCCATCGTGCGTTACCAGTACGTCATCTTCAATCCGCACGCCCCCGACACCCGGCAGATAGATGCCCGGCTCAACGGTGACGACCATTCCCGGAGCCAGCACTGCCGTTGATTTGGGCGATAGCGACAACGGTTCATGTATATCGCGTCCGACTCCGTGCCCCAAACCGTGGCCAAAATTCTTTTTGTATCCGGCGCGGGATATGATGTCCCGGGCTTTTTTATCCACTGTCTTGGCCGCCACGCCCGGTGCAATGGCCTCAATGGCCGCCTGCTGTGCATCAAGGACGACTTTATAAATTTGCCGAATTTTGACGGGCACTTTACCCAGAAACAACATGCGCGTCAGATCCGATCGGTAACCCCGGTAAATGGCACCCCAATCGCATAATACCGCCATGTTGTTCTGCACCGGTACATCGGAGGGGCGATAGTGGGGCAGCGACCCGTTAGCCCCCGCACAAATGATGCTGTCAAACGCGGAGTTGGACGCCCCTCGGCGGCGCATTTCGTAGCCCAGCAATCCGGCAACTTCATTTTCCGTCATACCCGGTCGCAATTGGGCTCGCATGGCGAGAAAACCATCCTGGGCAATGTGGATGGCCGCCTCAGTAATGCCCAATTCATGTGAGTCTTTAATATTCCTCAGCTTCGACATCACGTCCAAAGTCGACTTCAGTTTGGTTTTAGATGGTTTAAGCACGTTATCCAAAGTCTGCTTTTGCCGCAGGGTCAGTGCCTCGCCCTGTACCCCGAGCCGATCCCATTTATGCCTTTTCAAGATGGAACCAAGTTCGTCCGGCAGCGAATGTTTCCGCACGACCAGCTTTACCCACGGGCACTCGATTCCGATCTGTTCAACATACCGAAAGTCGCTGATGATATAAATTCGGTCCGATGCCACCAATGCC
>JAKAZF010000287.1 GCA_021826605.1 Planctomycetota bacterium
CATATCCACTTCCGTTGCGGCGCTGCCCCGACAAAGACCGCTGGCACCGGCACCCACGAGTACGGGCGTATTGGGCATGACACGCACCACGCGGATATTGGATCCAAGCTGCTTTTCAATAAAACCTGTGGAGACCGCAGCCACGATGGAAATAATAAGTGTCGATGGGTCCAGGACAGGCTTGATCTGCTGCAAAGCTTCCTCAATTTTCTGCGGCTTGACCGCCAGGAGAATGGCTTGCGAGCTGCTTGCCACTTCAGCGGATTGGGCCGAGGCAGCAATGCCCAATTCACCCGCCAGCAATTCGCGACGCGCAGCCGATGGGTCAGCGATAAATAATTCCGTGGACTTAAATAGTCCGGCGCTGATGCCGCCCCGGGCAATAGCTTCCGCCATGTTGCCCCCGCCGATGAAACCGAGTTTATACATTTTTTCGTTCATAATATTTTCATTTTACGGGAAAGTGATTGCAAGAACCATCCAAACATCTTCTACCATATCCGGTCAATACCGTAGTGATCAAAGATTTTGTCCTTTCCAATAATGGTCATGGATTCAATGTGCGCCTGGGCGATGAGCATGCGGTCGAACGGGTCCTGATGTTCTCCAGGCAGTTCACCTGCGTGAACCGCGTGACTGATCGTCATAGACAAAGAATCAAAGCCCTCTTGTTCCAAGGTGCCGCTGAAATCCGTCAAAAGATACTCAGGAACGTTCAATTTTCCGGCACGCACTTTGATTGCAATTTCCCATGCCGAGGCCGCACTTACGTACAATCGGTTGCTCGTCAAACTTATTGTATGGCTCGCCCGTTGCGATAGTGACGGATGGTCAGTCAGCCACCATATCAAACAGTGCGTATCCAGCAGAGCTTTCAATCTTTCTTCTCCCAGAGTGCCTGTTGATCGGGCGTCAACGGATCGAACGCACCGGGCTTGATGACAATCTGTCCCTTCAATGCCCCGGGACGTCGGCGTCCGCGGTCTTTGATTGCTATTAACCGCACCACCGGATCACGTCCGCGTTTAATGGTGATCTCCTCTCCGCGTTCCACGCGCGCAATAATTTCGGACAGATGTGTTTTCGCTTCATGAACGGTCACAAATTGCATGTACAACTCCGAAAACCAACGCGATGGCAGCCAAGGCCCCGCCGTGTAGCTAACATAGATTAGCTAAGCATGCCGTTAAAGTCAACAAAAAAAGGCCCGGCTGGTTTTACCGGCCGGGCCTTTGGAGTTCTGTTTGATCGGTCGCAGGCGACCGCTTACTTGGTCGAATAGCTGCTGCCGGTGGTGGCTTTTACGACCGCCTGGGCGGCTGCTAAGCGGGCGATGGGTACGCGGTACGGTGAGCAACTGACATAATTCAAACCGACGCGGTGGCAGAATTCCACCGATGCCGGATCGCCGCCGTGTTCACCGCAAATGCCAACCTTCAGGTCCTTGCGGGTGCCGCGGCCTTTTTCGATGGCAATTTTAATCAACTCGCCGACGCCTTCCTGGTCCAGTGAATTGAACGGATCCCTGGGGAGGATTTCCAGTTCAACATACTTGGGCACGAAAGATGCCACATCATCCCGCGAGAAACCAAAGGTCATCTGCGTGAGATCATTGGTGCCAAAGCTGAAGAATTCCGCTTCTTTGGCGATCTGATCGGCGGTAATGGCGGCGCGGGGCAATTCAATCATGGTGCCAACCTTGTATTCCACTTTCTTGCCCGCCTTGGCAAACACTTCGTCCGCTACAGCCCGTACCCGCGGCAGCAGGAATTCAAGTTCTTTTACAGTGTTAACAATCGGAATCATGATTTCCGGATACACCGCGACACCCTTCTTGGCGGCTTCAACGGCGGCCATGAAAATCGCCCGAACCTGCATTTCCTGAATTTCCGGGAATACCACCGCAAGGCGGCATCCGCGGAAGCCAAGCATGGGGTTGGATTCATGAAGTTCTGTCACCCGCCGCTTGATACGGTCCAGCGGCACTTTCATTTGCTTGGCCATTTCGCGCTGATTTTTTTCCTCATGCGGGAGGAACTCATGCAGCGGTGGGTCCAGCAGCCGGATGGTGACCGGCAGCCCGTCCATGGCTTTGAAAATGCCGATAAAATCTTTCTTCTGGTACGGCAAAAGTTTTTTCAATGCGGCACGGCGATCTTTTTCATTGTCCGCGAGAATCATTTCCCGCACGGCAACGATGCGATCCCCTTCAAAGAACATGTGTTCGGTGCGGCACAGGCCGATGCCCTGAGCACCGAATTCACGGGCCACCTTTGCATCATTGGGCGTGTCGGCATTGGTGCGAACCTGCAGCTTGCGAACGGAATCCGCCCAGCCCATGAGCTTGGCGAAATCCCCGGAAACCTTCGGTTTAACGGTTGGAACAGCACCGGAGAAGACCATGCCGGTGGAGCCATCGATGGAAATCGTATCCTTGCGGCCAAACTTGCGTATCTTGCCGGTGGCACCTCTAATCACCACGGTTCCGGCCTTGGCGTCAATATCCAGTTCAGCGCAGCCCGCGACGCACGGCTTGCCCATGCCCCGGGCGACCACGGCAGCGTGACTGGTCATGCCACCGGTGCTGGTGAGAATGCCCACCGCCGTCTGCATACCGCCAATATCCTCAGGGGAGGTTTCCTTTCGCACCAGAATCACTTTTTCACCATCAGCAAAACGCTTTTCCGCTTCCTCGGCGGTGAAGGCCAATTTGCCAACCGCCGCCCCTGGAGAGGCCGGCAAGCCCTTGGCAATCTGATCACGCGGGGCCTTAGGATCAAACGAGGGGTGCAGCAATTGATCCAGACTTGCCGGATCAACCCGCAGCACCGCGGTGTTCTGATCAATCAGGCCTTCGGCCGCCATCTCCACCGCTACCCGAACGGCGGCATGTGCGGTGCGCTTTCCGTTACGCGTTTGCAGCATATAAAAATGATTATGTTCAACGGTGAATTCCATATCCTGCACATCCTTGAAGTGCTTTTCAAGAATGTCCTTCACCCGCAGCAATTCCGCATACGCATCCGGCAGGGTATCGCCCATGCGGACAATCGGCTGCGGCGTGCGAATACCGGCGACCACATCCTCGCCTTGCGCGTTGATGAGAAATTCGCCGTAGAACACATTTTCGCCGGTGGATGGATCACGGGTAAAGCATACGCCGGTGGCGCAATCTTCACCCATATTGCCAAACACCATCGCCTGCACATTGACAGCCGTGCCATTAAGACCGGAGATTTCATTGATCTGTCGATATTTGATGGCCCGCGGACTCATCCAGGATTGAAATACCGCCTTGACCGATTTTACAATCTGTTCACGCGGGCTGGTGGGGAATTTTTCTTTGGTGTGTTTTTCGTAAACTTTCAGGTACCGCTGGCAGACTTCCTTAAGCCCCGCAACATCCAGATCAGTATCCAGCTTCACTTTGCGCTGTTTTTTAACCGCCGCCAACTCGTGTTCAAAGTGATGATGATCCACGCCCATGACGGTGTCACCGAACATGTTAATCAGGCGTCGCCAGGCATCCCAGGCGAAGCGCGGATTGCCGCAGGATTTGGAAAATGGATCGATCATTTTTTCAGTCAGACCGATATTCAGCACGGTATCCATCATGCCGGGCATGGACACGGCGGCACCGCTGCGGCAGGAAACCAATAACGGATTCACTGGATCGCCGAGCTTTTTGCCCAAAGCGTCTTCCAGGAGCTTGATACTTTCGTCAATCTGCTGTTCGAGGCCGGCGGGGAATTTTTCACCGTTTTTATAATAGGCCGCACAGCATTCCGTGCTGATGGTAAAGCCCGGAGGCACAGGCAGGCCGATGTTGGTCATCTCCGCGAGATTGGCTCCTTTGCCACCCAGCAGAACTTTATCCTTAGCGCTACCTTCCGCTTTGCCGTTACCAAAGAAATATGTCAATTTATCGACCACGTGGTGGTACCTCCAGGGAAAAATTAAACCGGTGAAAACATCAAATCCGCTGATTGTTCGCCCAGCCGGTGCAACGAACGCGGAAAGCGTAAGAGTATAAAGGCCGTGCGCCGGGCGTCAAACGATCTCTGGGCCGATTCTCATGGCCGATAATGATCTGGCAGGCAATTAAGATAAACTCGGCGTGCCAATGTGCCGAAGATTATAACAGCCCGTTTGGGGAATCTTATCAAACAGGATTCCCTGATAGTTTGTACCGTTCCGGGCTGGTGAAAAGTAATGTCTGGACCGATTTGTATTGACGGAGGTCATGTTATGGAATCGCAGGAAATACTTAAGCAGCTCGATCAAAAACAACGACTGGGCAAAGTTCGCAGCTTGGCATCGCCCGAGAATGGATCCAATAACTGTACCGTTCTGGAAGAATACTATGAAGCCTGCGGACACTGCCCGCCCCATTACCATGATTGTGATGAGGTACTGGTGTTTCTGGAGGGGGAAGGGACTTTGTTTGTCGGGCAGGAGCCGCGGCCGGTTTTCGCGGGCACTACCGTAACCATTCCCGCCACCACGCCCCACTGCTTTTATAACACGGGCATCGGCCACGTGCGCATGCTGGCGATTTTACCGAAAGGCAATTCCGAAATTGTTTTTGTAGACGGTCTGTTTACCAGCGGGCCGCCGGTGATCGCCACGGAGGAAATGTTTGCTGGAATGCTGTAAGACGACTGGATACCCCAGGTTGGGGCAAATTTCCTCACCGAATTAAACGCCATCCCAAAATCTCGGCACGCAGTAAGCAATCCAAATGAACGGTAATAAAGACCGCGGATTACGCCGATTACGCGGATAAACAACTGGGCTTCCGTGCTTCGAGACATCCAAACACATTACGCACACCCCAATTTTGATAATTGTCGGGGCAATCAGGCCTACTTTTCCGCCGCCGCCAATACTGC
>JAKAZF010000288.1 GCA_021826605.1 Planctomycetota bacterium
TGCTTGGAAGGGATAAATCTGTTCCAACCTCAGGATCGCGATATCTTCAATGTGGTGCTTGCTGCGTTCGGCCAGCAATTCATAGTAAATTTTGCCGGAACACATAATGACCCGCTTCACACGCGATCGATCAATCGGGTGCGTCTCATCAATAATTTCCTCAAACTGACCGTGAGAAAATTCTTTCAAATCGGACACTGCCTGCTTGGACCGCAGCAGGCTCTTGGGGGCCATGACGATAAGCGGTTTACGGAACGAGCGAATCACCTGCCGTCGCAGCAGATGGAAGTACTGCGCCGGAGTGGTGGGATTGCACACCTGGATGTTGTCTTCGGCCGCCAATTGTAAAAAGCGTTCCAGCCGGGCGTGAGAATGTTCCGGTCCCTGCCCTTCGTAACCATGGGGCAGCAGCATGACCAAACCGTTGTACTTATTCCACTTGGTTTCAGCACTGACAATGAACTGGTCAATGATGGGCTGAGCCATATTGACGAAATCGCCAAACTGCGCTTCCCACATGACCAAAGCCAGCGGGTCGGCGGAGGCAAAGCCAAATTCAAAGCCCACCACGGCCAGTTCTGAAAGCATGGTGTTGATGATGGTGAAACGTGATTTATTTTCGGCAAATGCGGCCAGCGGCGTAAACGCCTCACCGTTTTTGTGGTCGTAGATGACGGCATTGCGATGACTGAACGTTCCCCGGCAGACATCCTGGCCGGTCAGTCGCACCCATGTGCCGGCGTCCAGCAGCGACCCGATGGCAAGCATCTCGCCGGTGCCCCAATCGATGCCTGTACCACTGGTGACAGCATCGAGACGGGCTTTGTACATCTGCGCAATTTTTGGATGTGGATTAAAGTTCGATGGCAGATTACAAAGCCGCTGGGCAATTTGCGTTAATTTGTCGGCAGGTACGGCGGTTTGGGCGCGCCAGTCTGAAATTTTTGCTGGCACTTTGACCAGGTCTTTCCACGGGCCGTGCGTGGGCGGAGCGCTTTCTGTGGGCTTAAAGGTTTTGCCATATTCGTGGGCCTTGTCCAGCCTGTCGCGGATACTGTGGGCCATTTGATCCAGTTCGGCATCGGTGGCCACGGATTCCTGCAGGAGCCGCTCGGCGTAAAGCACGCGGGTGGTTTTGTGTTTGGCAATGTCCGCATACATGAGAGGCTGCGTCACAGACGGATCGTCCAATTCATTGTGCCCGCGCCGACGATAGCAAACTAAATCGATGATGACATCGGCTTTGAATTTTTGACGGAATGCCATCGCCAGACGCGCCGCATGCACCACCGCCTCGGGATCGTCGCCATTGACATGGAACACCGGCGCTTGAATCGCCTTGGCCGCATCGGATGGATACCGGGTAAAGCGGGCATCTTTGGGGTCGGTCGTGAAACCGATTTGATTGTTCACAATAATGTGGATCGTACCGCCCGTGCGGTAGGCTTCTAATTCTGAAAGATACAGGGTTTCAACAACAACTCCCTGCCCGGTAAAGGCGGCATCACCATGAATCAGCACGGGAATGACCTGCTCGCGTGCAGCGTCACCTTTGCGGTTTTGCTTGGCGCGGACAATCCCTTCCACAATCGGATCAACAATTTCCAGATGGCTGGGATTGGATGCCAGCGACAGGTGCATCTGTTTGCCACACGATGTGACGATGTCGCACGCATATCCGAGATGGTATTTCACATCGCCATCCCCCTGCGATTTTTGGGGGCGATCCATCACTTCACTCATGATAACTTCGTAAGGCTTGTGAAAAATGTGTGCCAGCACGTTGAGCCGTCCGCGGTGCGCCATGCCCGTGATGAGTTCATCGGCACCAAGTTCCGATGCGGTATCAATGAGTTCGTCCATAAGGGGGATGAGTGATTCCGCCCCTTCTATCGAGAACCGCTTGACGGTCGGGTGGCGGCGTTGGAGAAATTGCTCGAATTCTTCAGCGGCGATGATGCGTGACATAATCGCCTTGCGCTTTTCTGCACTTAGCACCGGTTTATTCAGCGTCGGTTCCATGCGTTCCTGCAAAAAGGCACGCTGGGTCGGATCGCGTATTTCCATATACTCCACGGCAAGCGTACCGCAGTAAGTGGTACGCAACATTTCAATAAGTTGCCGCAGTGGTAGCGGTGCCCCACCACCGAATGTACCGGTGGCGACGGTGCGGTCCATATCCGCATCGGTAAGGCCAAATTCGGAAAGCTCAAGCAGCGGATGCCGCGCGGCGTTGTGCCCGAGCGGATCCAGATTGGCAATCAGGTGACCCATTTCGCGGTAGCTGTGGATCAAGTCTCCTACAGCCAATACAGCGGCCCCGGCGGCATCAGCCGGCTGGGAGAGACGCGGCGGTGAACCGGCGGCTATATCGAAACCGCGAAAGAACCAGTCCCATTGCTGATCCACCGATCGGGGATCTTTTTGCCATTGGGAATACAGGGTGTCAAGAAACTCGGGGCTGTATGCGTTAACGGCTTCAGACATACGGCCCAATTTACTAACCCTGGCACTATCCACGTGAAAACTCCGAAAAAACGCGGCGTCTTTTTCCAGACGCTCAAAAAAAGGTGCAGGCGTTCGCAATGCCCCGGGGAATTTATCCGGAGTCAGGCCCCCGCCCATACCAACTTCGACCGACTTGATTATATGGGATAAGATTGGGCCGCTGAAATGGCCGCATGTTAGTCACCATCAATGGCCTCCATACCCTCGCGCTACCGGCGCACCTCCCCAAGGGGGTGGAATCCATTCCATCTCCTCTGCATATTTTATCGGACAACCGCATCGGGATACAACACGCCAATCAGCGTACGCGCTGGCGGTGCTGCGGAAACTGTGCCAGCGAGAAGACCATCGCCAATACACAACATGTTATTTTTTAATGCGTTATAAACAAATGAATCACATACCTTTAAACCCGGGGCAGTTGTATATGCGGCCTTTTACGGTCATACTTTCCGGCGATGTTTGGGTCTCATTTATCAATTGCGGGGGGCATGGAGCGGGCGTTGATCGAGGCGGAAGCCCTTGGCCTTGATACGGTGCAGGTGTTTACCCGCAATCAGCAGCAATGGCGAATTCCACCGCTGGATGCCGGGAGTGTCCAATTATTTCGGCAGCATGCCGCCCGACTGCATTTCAACAAGATGGTGGCCCACGATTCCTACCTCATTAATTTGGCAACAGGCGAGCAGACGCTGCGGAATAAGAGCATTGATGCCCTTGCGTCCGAATTGGAACGCTGCGAAGCATTGGGGATATTTGCGCTGGTGACTCATGGTGGTTCGCATGGAGGCGATGGCGAGGCGGTGGGAATATCCCGACTCATTGAATCGATCAATAAAGTTTTAGACAGCACCAGCGCGAACACACTGCTATGCCTTGAAACTACAGCCGGCCAAGGTGCAAGCCTTAATTACCGCTTTGAACATATCCGCGATGTGATGGCGGGCGTAAAAAACGCTGGCCGCATGGCGGTATGCATGGATACCGCCCATATCTTTGCGGCCGGTTATGACTTACGTACGGCGGAATCGACATCGGCTGCACTGGAGCAATTTGACCGCGTCGTTGGTCTTGGCCATCTGGCAGCGATGCACCTCAATGACAGCCTCAAGCCATTGGGAAGCCGGGTAGATCGGCACGCCCACATCGGACATGGGTGCATCGGGCTTGAGGCATTTGGTGCCATTGTCCAGCATCCGCAGCTTTCGCGCGTGCCGAAAATTTTGGAAACACCTAAGGGCGAAGCGCCGGATGGTCGGCCTTGGGATGCAGTCAATTTGCAGATATTGCAACTACTGCAGGCCGGACGCAAAACATCATCACGAGCCATCAAGGCGATACTGGCAAGCAACCCGGTCAAGGCGGCGAAACCCGCACGCGGTACCAAAAGCAAAATCAACAAACGCCCATTAACGGCGGAGGCGTAGATATGGCGGGCCCGACACAAATTGCAGTGCCCATCATGCTTGGTCATGTTGCCGCCGGCCAACAGGCGGCCAAGGCCGCGGTGGCCCTGGGTGCCAACCTTATCGAGTGGCGTATGGATAGCGCCACACCTTCAGCCGTGGAGGAATTATTTTCTGATGCTGCCGTTCGCGCAATACCGTGGATATTAACCGTGCGCCCCACCTGGGAAGGCGGCCATTTTGCCGGCGACGAAACTGGCCGTTTACGCCTGATCAAGTGCTGCCTTGAATATCACCCGGCATATCTGGATATTGAACTCAAGGCGTGGGTGAATAATGCGGCGATATCGGAATATTATGGTTCCATTGACGTTCAGCACCGTCCGCAATTAATATTATCCAGTCATCATTTCAATTCGCGGCCGGCAGACTTGCACCGGATTCTTGATACGATTGCAAATTATCCCGAGGCGCGCGTTGCCAAAATCGCCTTCCAAAGTTCTGACATCCACGACGCGCTCGACGCCCTGGAGTTGTATGAATCGCTGAAGCAATATCCCCGTTTGCAGGGTGTATTTATCGCCATGGGTGAGCATGGCGCGATTTCGCGAACGCTGGCGGGCAAATTTGGGGCCGCGTTCACCTTTGCCACATTGCCGGGTGGGTTGCCTACTGCATCGGGGCAACCTCGTCGCACTGATGACCTCAGGTTTACCGCGAGCTTTGGCGAGACGGAAAATGGCGGCGCGGCGGTTACCCGCGCGGCGCTGCACCTCGCACGTATCACAATAAAGTGGAGCAAGGTTGAATCCACTAAACAGCCTTACGAGGTTAAGACAAATCGCACGGACGCGAACGGCAAATCCACCGAGAGCACACTCTCCTGGCCCTCAGATTCGCAGTCTGGAAGCGTCTCCGGGACGGAAGCATCGTTGATCAACGTTGGCTCTTCATCTAGCCTTACGGCGCCCAT
>JAKAZF010000289.1 GCA_021826605.1 Planctomycetota bacterium
CATTACCAATGGGCGCTGGACCTTATTTATGACCGCTCCACCGACTCTTACAATCCGCTGGGATTGTTGAGCACGCTTGGCGCGCCGGTGCAATCGGTGGAGAAACTCGCTTCACTGAGCCTCGAAGAAAGATTGCAACGGCATATCATTGACGGCGACAAGCAAAACCTCGCCGAAGACCTTACTCAAGCCATGGCCAAATATGCCCCGCTGGACATTATCAACGATCACCTGCTGGCCGGCATGAAAATAGTCGGTGAACTGTTCGGCAGCGGCCGCATGCAGCTTCCGTTTGTTCTCCAAAGCGCGGAAGTAATGAAATCCGCCGTGGCGTTCCTGCAGCCGCACATGCCCAAAGCCGCCGGTCAAAGCCGCGGCCGCATGGTGCTGGCCACGGTGAAAGGCGACGTGCACGACATCGGCAAAAATCTCGTGGACATTATTGTCTCCAACAATGGCTATACCGTTCATAATCTGGGCATCAAACAGCCCATTTCCAATGTGATTGAGGCCGCAAAGAAGTATGATGCCCAGGCCATCGGACTTTCCGGCCTGCTTGTGAAATCCACCCTTGTAATGCGGGATGATTTGATGGAACTTAACCGCCTTGGCATCACCACACCCGTCATCCTTGGCGGCGCCGCCCTGACCCGCAAATATGTCGAAAAGGATCTGCGCGACATATACAAAGGCCCCCTCTTCTTCGGCAGGGATGCTTTTGAAGGGCTGAAAATCATGGATCATGTGTCCACGGATAAAACCGTTGAATTACTGGTTCAAACCGGCGACGCCCCGGAAAAGGCCGCCGCCAGATGCCGCGGCGGTACGGTCACGGCCATATCTCCGCCGGCCGCATCGACCGGCCCGGCAACCACCGACTATGCCGCCAATTCCATCTCCCGCGACAACGCCATTCCGCGGCTGCCGTTTTACGGCGCCCGCGTGGTAAAGGATATTCCAATCGACGCGGTCTTTCCGTATATAGATGAAGTGGCCCTGTTCCGCGGCCAATGGCAATTCAAAAGCGGCGTCATGCCGCGGGATGAATTCCGCAAATGGACCGAAGATCATGTCCGCCCGATATATGATCGCATCAAGCAAAAGTGCCGGGATATGAATCTGCTTAATCCGGCGGTGGTATATGGCTACTTTTGGGCGCAAAGCGATAAAAACGATCTGATTATTTACGCCGAAGATAAAAAGACCCAGATACTTCGTTTTCATTTTCCACGGCAGACCGCCCGGAAGCGATGGTGTCTGTCCGATTTTTTCCGCAGTGTGGATTCCGGGCAGATGGATATTGCCACCCTGCAATGCGTGACCGCCGGTCTGCAAATTGCGCCCTACGAAAAACAGTTGTTTGATTCCGGTGATTTTACCGAATACCTGTATATTCACGGTATGGGCGTGCAGATCGCCGAAGCGCTGGCGGAAATGTGGCACAAGCGCGTACGGCAGGAGTTGGGAATTGCCGACAAAGACGGCCAATCCATGCGCGATATTTTTGCCTGCCGCTATCAGGGCTGCCGATACAGTTTCGGCTATCCCGCATGCCCGGACCTGCAGGATGAGGAAAAGCTGTTCGCCCTGCTGGATCCTTCGCGAATCGGATGTTCGCTTTCGGAAAACTGGATGATTCAGCCGGAACAGTCCACCTCCGCATTGATTGTGCATCATCCGGAAGCGGTCTATTTTAATGTAGATTAAATGGCCTTGCAGTCTTATGGCCGGAACGCCGCCAACTGTCCCCAGCCATTACCAGGCTGAAATGGGGTCGGCTGAATCCGGCGCAACGGCACCCTGCCTATTGATGCATAATCTACATATCTTTTTATTCACTCTGCTGTAACTTTGCATATTTATTCGCGTGATGAATTCAGGAGCTGCTGCGGCCGCGAGGAACGCCCGCGCGGCGGCTTTTCGGATACCCGGACCGAATTCAATATCGGGGGCAGGTGTGTCACAGCGGTATCAACCCGTTGATTGCACTCAATGGTTTAACAGAGGAGTTGTGCCATGGTCAATTTCACCAAACCGATTGTCAGCTTTGTTCTTGGTGGCGTGGTCAGCGCCGGTATTATGACCGCGGTATTGGCCATCGGATCGGCGGGGCCGGCCTCGGCGGTGGTTGCGGCGAGGCATGAACGGCATCCGTTTCTGGCCCGGGCGTTGCATGGCCTGATCTTTGCCAAACGTCAACTCGCCAAGGGGGCACATGACTTTCAAGGGCATCGTGCCGCGGCACTTAAATTAACCAATAAGGCGATCGCACAGGTGCGGATAGCAATACGCATCGATCGGCATTAACCGGTTTAAATATCGCACAACGAGATATCCCACTTCTCCGCCGCCCCTTCTGCCCGCTTTGCGGGCAGAAGGGGCCGAACGGCGGCGCAAGATCGCGTAACAGGCCGTGGCCAAAAGTTCGTCAGCTTGCCGGGGCCGCCGGATGTGGTTCAAGTCACGTTGGTATCAAATTGTCAATTCCGGGCACTGCCTTTGGGCCAGCGTAAGTGACGCCTCAATCGCCGCGCGTATCTCTTTGGCGTCCACTTTCCAGATTGCGCGGTCGTAACTTAAAAGGCCGTCGCACTCCGTTTCCACATCCACAATCTGACAGTAAAAATCGCCGCTTTGTGCGCTCTGGTTGGTATTGGTTATGAAATTGCGGAACAGCCCCGCCACGGCCCGCGTCATCCAGGCTTTGGAAGCGTCCATCACAACCGGTATTTGCAAATTCTTATTCTTTTTCTGTGCTGCAAGAAAATCCATGGTGCGACCGGTCAGAGAGTTGTAACTGCGGTACGTCCAGGCTCCCGGCCATGTATGACCGGGAGCGGCAAGTCCCCAGCCGCCATCTTCACTGGTAATTCCGAATTGCCGCGGAAACTTCGGCGTTATACCGCCGTGGTTGTCGCGCACATCGCCCGTGCCATGCCAGGGAAAGCCGCTGGATTCATCAACAAACCGGCTTGGATCAAGCGATTTGGCCCATCGGGCATTGCGAATGTAATCAAAACCGCCAAACGCCTCATTAAACATGATCCAGCAGACCACCGACGGGTGATTTCTCAGTTGCTCAATGTGATGGCGTACTTCCGCCTCCCATTGATCCGCCGCTTCCGGCGACGTCGGACGATCTGTCCATGGATCGCCGTCATTACCGGTGGGCATATCCTGAAACACCATCAGCCCCAATTTGTCCGCCCAGTAATACCAGCGTTGCGGTTCCACCTTGACATGCTTGCGCACCGTATTAAAGCCAAGCTGCCGCTCGGTTGCAATATCAAATCTCAGGGCTTCATCGGTCGGTGCGGTATAGACCCCATCGGGCCAGAATCCCTGATCCAGTGAACCCGGCATGAGTATTGGTTTGCCATTCAGCATGGCACGGGTATTGCCCAACGCATCATGCCCGACCTTCAGGCTTCGCATCCCAAAGTAGCTGGTTACGGTGTCGAGTACAGCTCCATGCGTATCCCTCAACTCGACTTTCAGATTGTACAGATAGGGGCTGCCCGGCGACCAGAGTTTGGGATTGGCAATGGGCAATTCCAGTTCGGTGGAAACCCAACTTGACCGGGCCTTGAAAAAAGTCACCAGATTATTGCGAATGACCGGTGTAAACTCCTGACCAATGGGAGCGGCGACCTTGCAGACAGGCGTAGTTTCCTCCAGGGCCGTAGCCTGCACGGTCATGGGTTTACAATCAATGCGCCCGACCACTTCCAGCCGCAACACGCCCTTATCCAGGTCCGGCGCCATCTTGAGCTTTTCAATATGTGACAGCGGTACTGGTTCCAGCCATACCGTCTGCCAAATGCCCGAAGTCGCCGTATAGGAGCATCCACCGGGGTGCAGAGTCTGTTTGCCGTGCGGCTGCCACCATGTATCCGTCGGATCCCATACGGATACCACAATGCTGTGCCGCGCCCCGGCCTTGACGTGCCTGGTAATGTCAAAACTGAACGCATCGTACCCGCCACGGTGGCTGCCGAGATGTTGCCCATCAACATAAATGGTCGCTTCCCAGTCCACCGCGCCAAAATGCAGCAGGACGCTTTGACCGGCCCATGAATCGGGAATAATTACGTCGCGCTGATACCAGAGCCGCTGCTGGGGCAACAATGGTTTCATTACTCCGGACAAGGCGGATTCAATACCGAATGGAACCATGATTTTACCGGCATCATATTGGCCGGGAATATCGGTTTGATCCTTGTGGGTAATCTGATAATTCCAAAGCCCGTTAAGATTCATCCAGCGATCACGAACCAATTGTGGTCTGGGATATTCCGGCAACACCTGCTTCGGTGTCACATCCCCGCTCCAGCGCGTCATCAAATGGGCCCGCTTGGACAGCCATCCGGTCCGATTCGTCACCCCCTGTGCAGCTGGAGCTATCGTCGTCAAACCTGAAGCCGCAACAGCGGCGCCGATCAACATTTCCCTGCGCGATATAGGCATCGGCTACCCTTTCTTTGCTTTCGGTGCATGGTCTAATTTGGCATCGACGGAATATCCATTATGTCCAACCCTCCCCAGCGTGCACGGTGGTTCAGGTAATAGACAAGCCACAGGAATGCGGGCGGCCACCTGCGTACACTTAAATCCACCCGAGCCGATTACTGTGGGGCTTCGGTTCACCAGTACACGAAGCGTAAAATGCTTTGCGATCAAATGCAAATTGCGATCAAATGCAAATAATGTTGAATAGAGATCACACCTGGTTTTGAAAGTCATTAATAGCCGCGAATCCATCATTATGAATTGTTATGCCGATCACTCCTTTCAGCCGAGCCTGCCAAACCGGTACTCGCCTTCCGGGTCGACCGGCTTAATTATTAACCCGCCTGGATATCATCTATTTATCACATCA
>JAKAZF010000290.1 GCA_021826605.1 Planctomycetota bacterium
TCCTTCCTCGCGAAGGTCCTGGAGGGCCCCGACCCGCTCTGGGTCGGGGCCCTCCTGCTTTCGTGGCTTACACTTGGCGTCATGGCAGGTCCCCTCGAGCCCACCGTGGGATGGGGTGTGCTGCACCTCTTCTGCCGTGTCGGTCCCCGGTCCGACTGGCAGGCGCTCGTCTCGGCGGTCAAGTCGGCAGCGGCCGGCGACCATCAGGTCGTGACGTTCTCGGTCCTCGGTCACAAGGCCGACTTCGGCCTGCTCGCCCTCGGCCCGGACTTGGTACGGCTGCGCAGGCTGCAGGTGAAGTGGCCATGGCGTTGATCACCGGGCATGCCCAATGTCATCAACTGAGCGCCGGAGAATCGTCCTATTTCATCATCCGACTCATTGGTGATGCGGTAGGTTGCATCAGGGAGTAAATTCCGCAGACGATAATTGGGTAAATGATGCCCCTGCAGGGCCTGCACCACGGCAATGGAATATACGCTTTCTTCTCCATCCGGCGAAACAATCTGCCACACACTTGCGGAGTCGGTTGGTAAACTGGCCAAACGATATAGTCTCCCCCCCTGCACAATGTGTCGAATCTTCTTATAAAACGCGATTTTTCGTCGATATACTTCCAATTCATCCGCAGGTAACGCATCAAGATTTGTGCCAATACCCAGCACACCGCGCATGGCAACATCAAACCGTACATCCAGTGGAATCATCCGCCCGGTCTGATGGTTGCGCTCATGGGTTACCCACGATTCCATAGTGGCCGGCGGATAAAACAGGGAAAAGCCATCTTGAATATAAACCCGATCCATGGCATCGGTATTATCACTGGTCCAAACCTGCACACAGCGACTCAACATTCCGGCGTCCACCCGCCCGCCGCCGCCCGAGCAGGATTGAATATCCAATCGCGGATATTTTTTTAACAAGCGATCCATGATTCCATAAACACCCTGAACATGACGGTACCACATTCCCCCCCCCGCCGCACTGCCCATCTCGGTGATATACCGATTCATATCCCACTTGAAAAACGTGATATCATTTTCAGCCAGCAAAGAATCGAGCATGGCATAGACCGTTTCCACCACGTCGCTGCGGCCAAAATCCAGAATCAGTTGATGCCTCATTTCCGTTCGTGGCCGTCCGGGAAAATGCAGCACCCAATCTGGATGTGTGCGATATAAGTGCGAATCCGGATTCACCATTTCCGGCTCCACCCACAGGCCGAAGCGCATGCCCAGCCTCGTTACCTCAGCGATCAGCGGCGTAAGACCATTCGGGAAAATAGACGGATCCACGGTCCAGTCGCCGAGGCCGATACGTTCATTGCGGCGTCCTGAAAACCATCCATCATCCACACAGAATAATTCCACTCCTATGGCCGCGGCCGTGCGGGCCAATTGAAGCTGCTTTTCCATCGACATATCAAAATATACCGACTCCCATCCATTATACAGAACCGGACGCGTTGTCCCATGAACTGATTTCGGCAACACGCACCGATGAAACCAGGCATGAAGGCGATTGCTGGCGCCATTGATACCGTCATCAGCGATGCCAAAAATAAACGCCGGAGTGCAATGCGTTTCTCCTGGATTGAGGTTCATACCAAAATTACCATGCTCATAACCGCCATGAATACGCACCGCATCAGTGGGCAGCACCTCGCAGCGTAAGGACCAATTTCCGGAAAAAGCCAGCAGGCCAAAGCAGGTGCGACCCACGTCCGGTTCCGTTTGCCCCAGCGGACGAATGACAAAACTTGGATTTACCTGATGCCCTGTATTAAGCCCCAGTTGTCGCATCAGCGTAACGCCCTGATGCAGTTCCTGCGTAATGGGAACAAATTCCCGTCCCCAGGCCCCGGCGGCACGGGTCAGTGTGTAACGATCCGTTGGCAGATGAATGGTGGCAAATGCCAGTAATTCAATGCTCACCTGCATATCGGTCTGATTCTCCAACTCCACCCAGCGTTCAAATATATCGAGTTCCGGAGTGATACGATAGTACAACCGCGCAATGAACGGATAGCCGATATCCCGCAGCGTAATGCAAAGCGTTGGTCTGGCAGATGGCTCATTTCTTCCATGCTGCGCCGTCAGACCCGGCTGGGCAGAACTACAGATGTCATGATGGACGTAGCGTAAACGCACATCGCGGACCGGTAGATAATTTTGCTCACCCCCCCGCCGTTCGCCTGGAGGCTCTGGGAACGCCGCAGTCAACGCCACGTCGTGCTGACTCACATCACCAAAGGTTGGATACTCCCACCTGCGGCCCTGGTTTTCCCACACATAATTCGGCTCTTCGTAACGATCAAGTCCGCTGAACGCATCGGGAACCGTCTGCGCCGGGCCAAAGCCCACATGCACCAAGGCACCGTCATCCAAAAGGCGCATGGCATAATAGCTGCGATTGCCTCGCAGAATAAACAGTTTCTGCTGAGCATCAAAAGTAATGGCGTCAAGCATACAAACTCCCGCAACCCAATAAACGGCGTGGCCGCCGGGCCACGTTCCGCCAGCATCCCGCTATTGTTCCGGCACATCGGTTTTCATGATTTCACCAAGCAGAACGGTGGCAAAACACCCGGGAGGTGAAACAAATTTTAATTCGAGAAAGGGTCCCACATCATCGGTGCCTGTGCCGAGCTGCATCTCAGTTGGGAAAAACCGCAGGGCGCGGCGCGAACCTTTGGTTTTATAAGCCCGTGGCCCCTGAAATGCTTCCAGTGTCAAGTCGTTGGATGCCAGAACTTTGTTCTCCATTTCCAGCGGTAAACCCTCGGGCTGTGTCATGCGGTAGCCGAACATCGGGCCGGTTGGAGAAATTTCATGTTTATCGCACCGGGACTGTTCAATGAGCAGCTTATCATCGTCCGGTTCCACTCGGAATACCGCGCCAATATCATGCTTCCACGCCAGATCACCGGGGAGGATTTTATTCAATTCACTCATGCGCATGCGCAGCAACTCATTAAACAAATGTGCCTGCAATGCTGAAATCAACAACCGCTTCAGGCGGATATCCACCACCCGCATCGCCTTGTCCCACTGCCCGGGGTTCTTCGTCAAAATGCTTAATGCCCGGCGTTCATCTCGCAGATGTCCGGGCCAATGGGCGTTGGCCAATTCGAGGTTGTTGTTGGCAAAATGCCGCCGGGCCTGCAGCACAGAACCATGATCCACACTTTCATCGGGTTCTCCCAGCCAGCGGTTTAAAAATTCCCGGCTCTGGTTTCGCAGTAAGAAAAGCCCCAGCAGATGGTTATCCCGTCTCATACCAAAACGCTGCATACCAAAAAAATTGGGTACCCCGGTTTGTGACAACCGGGCCAGCACGGCCGCTGCCCGATTTTGAGCCTCGCTTACCGATCCACCGGGCTGACTCCATTCAGCGCGGCGAATTTTAACGGTAAAACGATTACCGGCCAGATGGCCGATTTTAAGTTTGTTGGTATGGCGTTTTACCGCAAGAATTTTGATATTAGGCAGTTTTAAAGCCGCAATGCGATCATGACCTTCATGTTCGATACTGAATGTTTGCCGGGCCACCGCCTGGGCATCTTTTAATCCCGCATAACCCACTTCCATGGATCGCCGCCCCAGGGCCTTGGCAAAAACATTTACCGCAGCCAGAGTTGGAATGCCTCGCTTTTCAATCTGGGCGTAACAATGAATGCCATTGCCCGATGGTTCGTAAAGCGGAATTTCCTCGACAATAAAATCTTCGGGGCGGATTTTAATCTGCCCACCGATTCCAGGTAAATCAGATGTAAGATATGGCGTTTCCATGTTGTGAAATCCCTAAGTGCAAACCTCATCCCACCGGCCTTTTCAGGCCCGTGTTTCAGCCTGGCTGACGGCGGCCACCGGCTGATCCAAGTGCCCGCCCGATTGCCACGGTCGTCACTCGCAGGCTTTTTAGTTTACCGGATTTTGCCGATTTTGTGTTGATCTTTCGGCGGCATCACTGGATTAAAGGCATGTAGTGCGTGTACAGTGAAGGGCATGGCTATTCGCTTTAAATCAGGTTCTGCCCCCCGATCACGCGATGCGCTGCTTTGGATAATCGTTGGAATACTGGTTATATGGGGTACCTGGCAAGCCTTTCGAGTGCGACAGCAGGTGCTGCTTGCATTGCACCGACATGATTCCGCCACTGCCACGATCACACCTCACACCGGAAACCGCACAACCATAACTCCAAGTCAACCGGAAGCGACTGATACTCAACCGATCGATCAATCCCTGGTTCCGAACGCGCAGCAGAACCAGCCGCCGGAAGTGATACATGTTCTGGCTCCCGGTCTGCTGATGCGGATACATCACCAGATTCAGCAGGCCCGCGGTGATATTGACAATGGCCACCTGCTGACAGCCCGCCACACTCTGCAATCAGCATTAAGACATATCTCTGGATTGGGTGAAAAGCAGGCCGCCACAATCCGCGCCTTGCTCATGAACATTAATTTCCACAGTGTTTTAGGTTCAGCCATCATACCCGGTGATGAACTGACAAAACTTATATCCATTGAACCGGGAAATTCTTTGGACTATCTGGCCGCGTTATATCGCATTACTCCGGCCATGATTCTGCGGCTCAATCCGGGCATCCATCCGCGATCGATGATGGCGGGTACTGCGGTAAAAGTCATTCGCGGCCCGATGGATGCGCATATTATTCTCCATGCATCGCGCATAGACGTCATGATCCGCCGTCACTTTGTCGCGGACTATCCATTTCACCTGGTCACGCCGATTCAACCTGCCCCCGGTCGATACCGTGTGATGAATTATCTGCCCGGCCCCCTGGGCCTTGACGAATGGATTTTGCGGTCAGAAACGGGCCAATCCCGCCTGGTTCTGGCCAG
>JAKAZF010000291.1 GCA_021826605.1 Planctomycetota bacterium
AGCAAGCCACGCATGTAAGAGCGCACGGATGATTTACTCCCCAACGGGTCCCCATCTGGCCGATCATACCGCAACATCATCGTGTGCTCATGCTCGTTGTTCCTCTCTCGACGGATTGTGAAGCGAACGTCGAATTCCGGTGTATGCCAGATTTTTTATTTGGAGGCCGTTTGGTATGGCTGATATGGACGAAATTGAACAGAAGGTAATCGATATCGTGGCGGAGCAAATGGGGGTTGATAAAGCGGAAATTACCCGCGAAACCAACTTCGTCAACGACCTCAATGCCGACAGCCTCGACACCGTTGAGCTTGTCATGGAATTTGAGGATGAGTTTGAAATGTCCATTCCGGACGAAGAGGCGGAAAAGATTCAAACCGTGGGCCAGGCGATTGACTACATCAAGGTAATTGCCGCCAAACAAAAACCGGAAGCCTGAGGCGTCCTGTTTGGCCACCATGACCAACCTGCAGACATTTGCGGGCCTGCCTCACATCAAAGTGACCGGCCCGGCATTTTCCACGGAGATTCGTCCCGCCTATGACTAAACGTCGAGTCGTGATTACTGGGTTGGGGGTTGTCACACCCCTCGGCGACATCCTCGATGCCTTCTGGGCACGATTGGTCGCCGGTGATTGCGGCATACGCAAGCTCACACGTTTCGACGTGAGTGCTTATTCCGCGCAGATTGGTGGCGAAATCCAGCCCGAAGATTTCCATTACGAGGATATCATCGGACACAAAGAGGCCAAACGCCTCGATCGCTTTGCCCTTTACGGCATGGCGGCCGGCATTCGCAGCGTGATGGACTCCGGCATCGATTTTGCCAATCTCGATCGAGACCGATGCGGCGTCATCGTTGGATCCGGCATTGGCGGCATTGAAGAGATGGAGCAGCAGTACGATAAGATGCTCGCCAAAGGTGTTGGACGGGTTTCGCCGTTCACCGTACCGCGACTGATGGTGAATGCCGCCGCTGGTAATTTGTCCATCCAATTTGGACTTAGCGGGCCGGTGTCCGCCACCGCCACCGCGTGTGCCACCTCCGGTAATGCCATCGCCGATGCCTTTCATTCCATTACTTATGGCGAATCTGATGTAATGCTCGCCGGTGGGGCTGAAGCTGCCATGACCAAATTGGGTATGGCCGCATTTTGTGCGTTGCGCGCCCTTTCCACCCGTAACGACGCGCCGGAAAAAGCCTCGCGCCCATTTTCCAAAGATCGCGATGGGTTTGTCATGTCCGAAGGGGCCGGCGTTGTGGTGCTGGAAGAATATGAGTTGGCCAAAAAACGCGGTGCCCGCATCTATGCAGAAATTGTCGCCTGTGGTGCCACCGGCGACGCCTGCCATATCACCGCCCCCGACGAAAACGGCACCGGTGCCGCCAAGGCCATGAATAAGGCGCTCGCGGAGGCCCGCATCAATCCCGACCAGATCAATTACATCAATGCCCACGGCACCAGCACCGAACTTGGCGACCTGGCGGAAACCCGGGCGGTGCATAAAACTTTCGGTACGGCTGCCCGCAAAGTGCCGGTAAGTTCCACCAAAGGGGCCTTGGGCCACAGCTTGGGGGCCTCGGGCGGGGTTGAACTGGCCATCACGTGTCTGGCCATGCATCACGGCGTTTTGCCGCCAACGATCAACTATGACGAGCCTGACCCGCTTTGCGATCTTGATTACGTCCCCAATCATGCGCGGCAGGCCAAGATTCAGTACGCGATGAGCAACAGTTTCGGTTTTGGCGGACACAACACCTCAATCCTCATCGGCAAAGTGTAAAAAGCCGACGACGAGGATCCGAAAACACAGTGAGATGGAATGCACCCCATGACACTGCTTGACGAAATCCTTGCCTTCAACGCTGCGTTTGTCCGCGATCGGCATTATGAGCCGTTCCGCACGGATACCTTGCCAAATAAAAATCTGTTAATACTGACCTGCATGGATTCCCGCCTTGTTGAACTGCTTCCCCATGCCATGAATGTCCACAACGGCGACGTCAAAATCATAAAAAACGCCGGGGCTTTGGTCACCCATCCCTTCGGTTCGGTCATGCGAAGCATCCTTGTGGGGGTGTATAAATTAAATGTGCGGGAAATTGCCGTCGTCGGACACCATGATTGCGGCGTAACCGGTCTGAATTCCACCGACTTTCTTGCCAAGGCGTCCGACTACGGCATATCCGAAATTACTTTGAACACCCTGAAAAATGCCGGTATCGATTTTGAAAATTGGCTTCGCGGTTTTGACCGTCCCGAGGACGGTGTGCGGAAAAGCGTCGATATGATCCGTCGCCATCCCCTTTTACCTGACCAACTCCCCGTCCACGGGCTTGTCATCAGCCCGGTTACCGGAAAACTTGATCTGATATGCTCCGGCTATAAGTCCGCCGAGCCTCACGCCTCGTAGCACGCTGGCCAGTGGCATTCCAAGCCGCGGGCCGACGGGGCATCCTAAACTGGGTTGCTGGCATCGTAGGTGGCGGCATCCATAAACCCATCCCCGCCGGTTTGCGATGATTTAATTTTCACCAACCATCCCGCCTCATACGGATCGGCGTTCAATATGGCCGGGTCTTTTTGCAATTCCATATTCACGGCAGTGATGACACCCGCCACCGGCAGATACAGTTCGCTGGTTGCTTTGACAGATTCCACCTCGCCGAAGACGTCGCCCGCCGCATAGTTTTTGCCAACCGGTGGCAAGGCAACGTAGGTGACATCTGAAAGGGCGTTGACCGCAAATTGCGTCACGCCGATGACCAACTCGTCGCCGCTGGGCTTCATCCACTCGTGGCTTTCGGTATATTGACGATCCGATGGACTGGGCATAATCATCCTTAACATCTAACCAAAACAAACCGGAATCCTACCGCCGATAAAACGGCAGTGCCACTACGACCGCTGGCGTGTCGATACCGCGAATATCCACCAGCACCTGCGTACCAACGGCCACATATGGCGTCTGCACATATCCCATCGCAATTACTTTTTGCAACGTGGGGCTTAGCGTTCCGCTGGTGATTTCGCCGATCTCCTCGCCATTTTCATTTTTGATCTTGGCACCTTGGCGGGCGATGCGCTGGCCCGTAATTTCCAGGCCGATGCGCAGGCGTTCCGGCCCACGCAAACGGACATTTTCAATGGCCTCGCTGCCGATAAACGGCTTATCTCGGGCCACGGCCCAGTCCAAACCGGCGGTAATCGGATCGATGGATTCAGTTAATTCATGTCAATAGAGGGGCATTCCCGCTTCAAGCCGCAGGGTGTCCCGTGCACCGAGACCAGCAGGTTTGAGGCTGTCCGGTTTATCGTCGCCCGACTTGGAGAGGAAATTAACCGCCATCTGCGCGACATTTTTGCCGCAGATAATCTCCACCCCATCTTCCCCCGTATAACCAGTGCGGAAGACCGAAAAGGATGCGATGAGATAGTTTTGAATCTGGAAATGATAGCGTTTGATTTCCGATGGAGGCTCCGGTAACACGCCGTCGAGATATTCGATCGCTTTCGGTCCCTGCACGGAAACCATAGCCGTCGAGAAAGTCTCATCCTCAATTTTGGCATCGAATGCCGCCGCATGCGTGGTTAACCATTGAATCACCTTTTCCCGATTCGACGCATTACAGACCATCAACCAATGCCGGTCAAAGCGCGAAACGATTACATCATCAATCACGCCGCCGTCCTGCCTGCACAGCAGAGAATAACCGGATCGGCCAGGCGTAAAGCCACCGATCTTGCGGGTGCACACATGCTCGAGCAGGTTCTGTGCACCTTTGCCCGAGATTTTCAGTCGCCCCATATGGCTCACATCAAAAATAGATATCGCCTGCCGGGTATGCTGGTGTTCAGCCACAATACCGGCGGAATAATGCAGTGGCATTTCCCAGCCGGCAAAATCGACCATTTTCGCACCATGCTGCCGGTGGTAATCGTAAAAACAGGTTTTTAATATCGTCCGCATTTGCTGATTCACTTACACATCCTTGATCTTACCATTTTGAAACATACAGGCAGGTTCCTGCCCCGCCTCCCACCCATACCCATTGCCCTTTCGCCGGTGGTGCCATCCACCGTAATCAACTCGCCCGCCGACTGCAACTCTCATTTGTTTTTTCCGGCAGATTGGGCGGACAGCATAAATTCGGGTGCCATTGCAGCGGCCCGGCCACGACCCTACAATTCAAAGCCGCCATGAGACTGTTTATGATAGGGAAGAAAATATGAAACTGCAGAACAAAGTTGCCATCATCACCGGTTCGGCTACCGGTATCGGGCAGGGTATCGCGGTGCGCTTCGCCAGCGAGGGGGCGGCCGTGGTTGTCGATTATGTGGGTAAGCCGGGGGCTGCAGATCAGACGCTGAATCTGATCAAACAGGCGGGCGGCAAGGCGATCGCTGTGGAATCTGACATATCCAATCCGGCGGCCGTGCAGCAGCTCATCGACACCACGATGAAGACGTTTGGCAAGCTGGATATTTTTGTCAATAACGCTGGCATTGAATTCAAGCACCCGTTTACCGAATTTCCGGTGGAGCAATTTCAAAAAATAATCGCGGTAAACCTCATTGGCCCGTTTTTATGCTCACAGGCGGCCGCCCGGCAGATGATTAAACAGGGCGGCGGTGGGCGGATTATTAATATTTCGTCGGTGCATGAAGACCTTCCCATGCCCACCAATGCTCTGTACGGTGCCACCAAAGGCGGTTTGCGCATGCTTATCCTGCCCGTTGCGGTGGAATTGGCACCGCACCAGATTACCGTCAACAACATCGGGCCGGGTGCCATCTTTACGCCCATCGACGCCGATGTGGAAGCCAATCCTGAACTGGAAAAGGCACTGATGGCGGAAATCC
>JAKAZF010000292.1 GCA_021826605.1 Planctomycetota bacterium
GGGGCGGTAATCGCCTTTTTTGAAACTGACTTTTATATTGGACAGCTCAATATGCCGCGCATGGCGGACAAATACGCCATAAGAAGGCATCACACCGATGTGCGTGGGGCCGGGATAACCCCGGTTAAGTTCCGGCGGATTGCGCTGGGCGTCTTTTCGCGTGCCGCCGCCGACAAAAATCAGCCGAATATTATCCAGCCGGATATCCCGCACGTCGTGGTGGGGCAGGCCGGTAATTTGAATACCGCTCATGGATCCAACATTGGTAGCCAGAACATTAGATATTAGAATGTGCCGCAGGTGGCCCACGGTCACCGGCGGCGGAGCACGATCGCGATCCCCCAGGGTCACGTAAATGGGACAATCTTTGACATTCCGCATCGTAATATTAGATATGTTTATATCTTCCAATACTGCTCCATCCACCTCTTCGACCGCCAGGCCCAGGCAATCACGGAAGGTGCAGTTGGAGATGGTGATATTTTTGAATCCGCCATCGGATTCAGTCCCCAGCTTGATGCGGCCGTTTTCGCGTCGGCTCGGGAGCATTTTCCCGTTGATCAGAGTCCCTTCCTTAAAGCCGGAAAGTTGGCAATTCGTAATGGTGACATTTTCCGTGGGCCACAACCGGTGTAGTGCGTCGGTGGCCTTCAGGCACAGGCCGTCATCATTCGGCGAGTTAATGCGGCAGTCGGAAACAACGGTATTGCGGCAACAATCAATATCCACGCCGTCACGATTGGTGTCGATGGTGATGTTGTTAAGCGTCAGCAAATTACAGCCGGTGACCAGAATGCCGAAGTGTCCGCCATGAATAATGGTCACATCCCGTATCAGTACATTGGTACAAAGTTTAAGGGCAATGGCTTTATCCCCCACGCCCGGGAGCTTGACCCCGGCGCGGCGATGAGATTTCGCCCAGTGATACGCATCTGCGGTCAGTCCGCCGCCGTTGATTTCTCCCATACCGGTGATCGCCACATTTTTCAGATTTTCACCCCAGATCAGACTGTTATGAAAATAGGTATGGCCGCCATCCTGATACGCTTTTCCGACGAACGCTTCAGCAGGGTCATACGCGCCCAGTGTTATCGGGGCACCAAGAATTTCCGCACCCGGCTGCAAATGCAAATCAATATTGCTTTTTAGATGAATGCTGCCGCATAAATAAATTCCAGCGGGTATTTCAACCGTGCCGCCGCCGTGGGCGTTGCAGGCTGCGATGGCACGGTTAATGGCCGGACTATCCAGATGTTTCCCATTCCCTGCTGCCCCGAACTGGCGCACGTTGTAGCTACGAGGTGCCGTCTGTGCGGTTGCTCCAGCCGCCTGCAACATGACTAACGCGAGCATGGCAGGAAGAAAAACTGTTAAAAAGCGACGCGTGAAGATGGTGGTATGTGACAAGCGCATAAATTATTTTCTCCGCAAAAAAGCAATGCCGGAGAAATTACCGCCTGATGATCCAATTTGCAAATGGTTATGCGCGTTACACCCGAAGAAATATCAATAATTATGCGCACATTTACGTCGGACTCTCTCCACCGACTTCATCCAGTACATGTTCGGCGACGAAAATAGGCACCTGATTGGCGACACCTAAGGCGATGGCATCGCTGGGGCGGCTGTCAACTTCAATGCTGTGCCCGTTGTGCCGGATAATCAGCCGGGCAAAAAACGTGTGATCCTGCAAATCACTGATAACAATGCGTTCGAGTTTACCGCCGAGTTGGTCAATGACGCTGGAAAGCAACTGATGGGTTTGCGGGCGGGGAAACGCGGTGCCCTTCAGCCGATGGTCAATCGCCAGGGCTTCAGCGGAGCCAATCAGAATGGGCAAGGTCCGCGGCCCATCGACCTCCTTCAGGAAAATAAACTGCTGATCAGACGTTTCGGAAATGATGATTCGTTTCAGTTCAACCTGTACGGCCATGCGGAAACTCCATTCCATGACCCGCCATCGGGCGGTTGCCAGCCAACGCTTTATACAAGTATACTCCTTAATGCGTGTTCAAGTTGGGTCCGTACTTCGCCCTGAGGTACTAACAGGAGTTTCCGGATGGCAAATTGTTGGCACCGGTGTCTGACACGTTGTACAGCCTTATCTATTTTATTTTCGGCGGCGTTAGCAAATGGCCAATCTATTGGACCGCCTGATGTTGTCACAACCGCCCTGAAAATCGTAGCTGGAATTCACGGTTCATTTAAAGGGCGCATTAATTATACGCCCAATCGGACCATGCCCGGCGGCCCCCTGATCGGCAATGGTGATCTGGGTGTGGTCATGGGCGGGCGATATGCAAATCAGCCGATATTTTACTTCGGAAAAACAGATTTTTATGGTGTACTGCGCGGCCGCATGATGCCGCTGGCGCATCTGGCGTTGAATATTCCCGCGTTGCGCGGCGGGGAAATGTCCCTGCGGGAAAATATCGGGCCTGGCACCATCACCGGAACCCTGCGTTCCAGCCATGCCGCGCTGGCAATAAAATCCTGGGTGACCCCCAGGCACAATCTGATGGTGCTGCAAATGCGGAACCTCGGCGGCCAGAAGTTGACAATTCAATCCACCTTGCTTGATGCGTGGAATACGCCGGGCATTCAAGCGATTCGATTACACGGGAAAGATTTTTCCGCGCTGCATGTGGCGCCGGATTCGGTGCAGGTGTATCTGGGCAATCGGGTGAAAATGGGGGCTGATTCGCGCGGGCAAAAGCCTGTGAATTCCTCTTTTGCGTTTGCCGGGCGCATCGCGAAGGTCACGTTATTTCGCCGGGCGGAAACCCGTGATGGGCTACCTCCAAAAAGCGCTGTTTTTGCAACTTGGCATCTTCACATACTTCCTCCACATGCGATTCTGCAGGCGTCGGTCGTGTCATCTCCACATGGCGCAGCCGGCAGTTTTACCGGTTCACAGCGCGGGATGATCCGCCTGGGTGTGTTGAGAATTCCCCAACGGCAATTTGCCATCTCGGCCTGGGTGGATGTCACAAAACCCAATGAGAACAGCTTTATCTTTACCGCCATGGCCAATCCGTATTGGCCGCGCCGCTTTCCCTATCATCGCGGGTTCAGCCTGCGACTTAAGGGCGGTTGTTTTGAAGCTAAATTAAATCGCACAGCCGTTACTTCCACTAAGCGCCTGCCGATCAATCAGTGGGTCCATCTTGCCGCAAGCTATGATGGCCGCGCTCTAACAATTTATATCAATGGCCGCCGTGCCGGCACTACCACAGCTTTTCCAACTGCCCCCGAAGTCATGGGTGCAGATAAGGGATCCATTCATACGGGCGATAGCCACTTGCCGTTTAATGGCTGCGGCCCCCAAGGCATTGTCATGCAGCGTGTATTGGGCGCGATTCCCACGCAAAAGCGGGGAACACTTACGTTCACCATTCCTGCCGATAGTGCGGTTGATTTGCTGGTGGCCGCTGTGGATGATCATCAAACTGCTGAGTATCAAGCCGCCGCCACGCAACTGATTCAATCCGCTGATGGGCGGGGCCTGTCGCGACTTTACGCCCGGCACACGCGCTGGTGGAATAAATTTTGGTCGCGATCCTTCATTGAAATACCGGATAAGCTTCTTGAAAATCAATGGTATGGCTCGCTTTATGTTCTGGCGTGCTGCAGCGAGCCGGGCGATACGGCGCCGGGTTTGTGGGGTAACTTTATTACCTCCCGCATGATGGGCTGGCAGGGGGATTACACGTTGGACTACAACTTTGAAGCGCCCTTCTGGGCGGCATGTCCGACCAATCACGCTGCGCTTGCGGATAATTACGATTCCATTCTGCTGAACTGGATGCCGCGGGGCCGCGCCATTGCAAAGCAGTATGGTCAGCACGGATTGTACTACTTCACACAGATGACGCCCGTGCCCGGCTGGAGCGATGATCCATCCCATTTTCTGGGGCAGAAATGCGGTGCGGTTTTCGCGGCTGTGGACTGCATTCAACGCTGGCGGTACACGCGTAAAGCTGCGTATGCCAAAAAAATCTGGCCCTATCTGACGGGCGTCGCGGATTTCTGGGATCATTATCTGAAATTGCAGAATGGATTGTATGTAGATGTCAACGATGCTGCCGATGAGGGCTTTCACCGCAATGACGTGAACCCGGCCGTCGATTTGGCTTTTATTCATCTGCTGTATCAGAATCTGATTCCCATGAGCCGCCAATTGCATAAAAGCGCGGCCCAACGTCGGCACTGGGCGGATATTCTGGCGCATTTAAGCCCCCTGCCTGTCGCATCGCCTTCGAAGGTCAATGAAATTTACGTTTCACCGCCCGCGCGCACGCTTACGGATTTATTGGGCACCCGGCGCACCCGCGGCAAGCTGGTGCTGCGCTTCGCACAAAAGGGCACAGGCTGGGCCAATCGGAACTATGCCTTGCGTTTTGGCCCCCGCAAGCGGGCGGTTGTTACCAGTTCCAGTGCCGGGATGGATTCACTTCAGGCGGTGTTTCCCGGCTGGCAGATTGGCCTGGAAAGCTCGCCACGCATGTTGAAGGCCGGCCGTGACACCACCGAACTTATGCGAATCTGGTACGACGCCAATGATTCTTCCAGCTTTTACCCCGCTGCCGCCGATGTGGGCTATAACCCGGAAAACATCATGCGTCACCTGCATACATTCGTGCAGCACAATGCGTTTCCCAACTTCGCATATAACATTCACAACGGCGGTATTGAAAATGAAGCCACTGTGCCCGTAACGCTGTGCGCCATGCTGGTTCAAAGCTATCAGAAAAACATCCGCCTGTTTCCGGATTGGCCGCAGAATCGTGACGCCCGGTTCGGCAACCTGCTGGCCTGCGGCAATTTTCTTATTTCCAG
>JAKAZF010000293.1 GCA_021826605.1 Planctomycetota bacterium
TTGACGGCTCGGGGCTGACTCATCTGACCGTGGCCAACGGCATGCACCGGGTGCGCTTTTCACCCGGACACCGCTTCCTGATTGATACGTGGTCGCGGGTTGACTCCGCACCGGTAATCGAACTGCGAGACGGAAACACCGGAGCATTGGTGCGCGAGCTTGAGCGCGCGGATATATCGGAATTGCTGGCCACCGGGCTGCCTCTGCCGCAGCCGTTTACCGCCAGGGGACGGGATGACAAAACCGATATCTACGGCGTTATTTATCGTCCGAGTCATTTTGATCCGCACCAGCGCTATCCGGTGATCGAGCATATTTACGCCGGACCGCAAAGCGCGTTTGTTCCCAAATCTTTCAAGGCGTTCCATTGGCCGCAAACAATGGCCGAAATAGGTTTTATTGTGGTCCAAATTGATGGCATGGGCACATCGCACCGCTCCAAGGCATTTCATGATGTGTGCTGGAAAAATCTCGGAGATTCGGGGTTTCCGGATCGAATCCCATGGATGAAAGCGGCCCGGAAACAGGCATGTCCCCAAATGGATTTAAGCCGCGTGGGCATTTATGGAACATCCGCGGGTGGCCAAAGCGCCCTGCGGGCTTTACTGGCGTTTGGTGATTTTTACAAAGTCGGCTCCGCCAACAGCGGCTGTCATGATAATCGTGTCGATAAAATCTGGTGGAATGAACAGTGGATGAGTTGGCCGGTCGGGCCGTGGTATGCCCGGCAATCCAATGTTACCAATGCGCATAAGCTCACCGGCAAATTGCAGTTAATCGCCGGTGGAATGGATCATAATGTGGACCCATGCTGTACCATGCAGGTGATCAACGCGCTGCAGAAAGCCAACAAGGATTTTGAATTTCTGTTCGTTCCGCCGGGACATCACGGAGCGGCGGGCTATCACTGGCAATACACCTGGCGGCAAGTACGGGATTTTATGGTAAGACATTTATGGGGCATCACACCCCGGCAGGGACAGATTCTTCCCCTGGCGGATGCGGAACGACCGGTTCCGGACGAACTGGAAATGACCGCTCGCGAAGCATAATCGAATTCAGCGCACACAATATTCCCGATCGCAAGAATGCCGGTCTTCAATCACGGCCCGGCATCAGCAGCTAATGGGCGGCATCCGGTTGTGACTGCTCCGCCGTGGGCTCGATTTTTTCCTTGCGGCTGGCGATAAATGTGTACACAACAGGGATGACATAAAGCGAGAACAGACACCCGATCGACAGGCCCGCGGCAATCATCAAGCCCATATCAAAGCGGCTCACTGCTCCGGCCCCGGTTGCCACAAGCAGCGGTACCACACCAAGCACCATGGCACCGGTGGTCATGAGAATCGGCCGAAGACGCACGGCTGAAGCATGAATGACCGCTTCAAAAATCGACATACCTTCATTTTCCTGGAGTTTATTGGCAAACTCCACAATCAGAATCCCCTGCTTGGTAATCAAACCAATGAGCGTAATCAAGCCGACTTCGGTATAGATATTTAATTTTGCCACACCGAGGAACATAAACAGCGCGGCACCAAAAATCGACATCGGCACCGTGAACAGAACAATAAATGGATCGCGGAAGCTTTCAAATTGTGCCGCCATGAGCAGGAAAATCAGAATAATGGCCAGGATAAACGTAATGTAGATCGCATTACCCTGCTTTTCAAATTGGCGGGACTGGCCGGCATAATGCACCGAGTAGCCGGTAGGAAACAGCGACTCAGTGGTGCTGTGTAAATAGGCCAAAGCCGTGCCCATACTTGTGCCCGGTGCCGGTACGGCGGATATGGTTACCGAATTAAGCTGCTGGAATTGGGGCAGAAATTCCGGCTCAACGAGGTGATGAATGGTTACCACAGTGGAAAGCGGCACCATGGATCCGCCGGCGGTTTTTATGTAAATGCGTTTGAGCATGGAGGCGGTGGCCCGCAGTTTGTCCTGCAACTGGGGGATCACTTTGTACGTGTGTCCCTGCAGATCAAAGCGATTGACGTAATTTCCACCGAGCAGCGGCTGCAGATCCGCGGCCAATGTGCTGTTGTTAAGCCCAAGCGCAGCTACCAGAGAGTGATTAATCACCAATTTGACCTGGGGTGCGTCATATCGCAAATCTTTCTCAACAAACAGGAATTTTCCGCTTTCTTCGGCTTTGGCGATGATCTCTCTGGCCGCCTGATCGAGGTTCTTGTAACCCTTGGTTGAGGTAATGACAAATTGCACCGGCAGACCAAATGGAGCGCCGGGAATGGAAGGCAATGCAAAATCTGTGGTTTGCAAACCGGCCACCTGCGAAAGCTTCTTCTGAAACGGCTGGGTCAACTGCATTTGCGTTACCGTCCGCTGATCCCACGGCTTAAGCAGCATGCCGCCGATGAGTCCGTTGTAACCGGGAGTCAAAGGCGAAAACCCGTTAATCTGAAACACCTGCTGCGTTTCCGGGAAGCTCTGGCAGATTTTTCGAATCTGGGTCGCGTAAGCGCTCATGTAATGCAACGTTGCGGTTGGCGGTCCAATTCCGGAGAAAAACAGAATTCCCTGATCTTCCGTGGGTGCCAATTCGCTTTGGGTTTCCATGAGCATAAATGGAATGCTGACAAATAATACCAGCGCCATTATCAGCACCAGCCACCGATACGCCAGAACAACATGCAAAGAGCGTTCATATGAGTGGCGCAGCTTCATGAACAGCATGTCGAGAAAATGAACCAGCCCATGCTCGGAAGTTGGTTTCAGCGCCCTGCTGCTGAGCATCGGGGAAAGGGTCAAGGCCACAATCATGGACATGAATACGGTGAACACCAGCGTAAATGCGAATTCAGTAAACAGACTTCCGGTCAGCCCCCCCATAAATCCAATCGGCGCGAATACGGCCGCAAGGCTCGTGGACATGATAATGATCGGGCCGGCAAGTTCGCGTGCCCCCAGCACGGCAGCGCGCATCGGTGGCAAGCCTTCATCCACGTGGCGATGAATGTTTTCGACAATAATGATTGCATCATCCACCACCAGACCGATCGCCAGAATAACAGCCAGCAAGGTAAGCAGGTTGATGGTAAAGCCAAAGGCAATCATAAGAATGCCCGCGCCTATTGTTGACAGCGGAATGGCCACAACGGGAATCAGCAGGGAGCGAACCGACCCCAGAAAGAGGAATATGACCAGAACGACAATTCCCAGCGTGATCAGCAGCGTATGTTCGACTTCTGAAATCGCGGCCTTGATATAAACCGTTCCATCGTAAGGAACGGCGGCATGAAGCCCCGTCGGAAGATTCGCTTCAATCTGCCGCAAGGCAGCGTGCACTTCATGGCCCAATGTCAGGCTGTTGGCGGAGGGAGATGGAAATACACCGATAAACGTCGCCGGGACGCCGCTCATAAATACGCTTTGATTGTAATTTTGAGCGCCAAGCTGCACATCCGCCACATCTTTCAGACGGATGGGGACGGAATTTACATACTTAACGACAAGATTTCGAAATTCCGAGAGATTACTGATGGAGGTGTTGGCAGTAATAACCTGGGCGATATTTTTCCCGCGAATCCGGCCAATTGCGGATACGAAGTTATTACTGGTCAACGCCGCTGAGACATCAGCCGGCGTCAATCCAAGCGCCGCGAGCTTGGCCGGCTTGAGCCAGACCCGCAATGCGAAGCTGTTTCCGCTGGATCCGGTTCCGGCGGGAAGAATCTGGGCCTGACTGACACCCGGCAGTGATTGAATTTTGGGTTGAACCACGCGCAGAAGATAGTCGTCAATCTGCTGCTGATTCATGGTCTTGCTGGCAAAAGCAAGATACATCAACGCTCTGGCATCACCGACTTCTTCGTTAATCACCGGGGCCTGGCTGGCCGGAGGCAACTGACTGGCCACCTGTTGCACTTTGGCCAGAATCTGCGAAACCGCCGCATTGGGGTCGGAATTCAACACCATGTTACACGTGATGGTTGACGTGCTTTCCGAACTTGAGGTGGTCATGTAATCAATATTCGGAGCTTGCGCAACGGCTTGTTCCAGGCGCGAGGTAATATAGGCCTGCACCTGCGCCGGATCAGCTCCCGGATACGATGTGGTGACCGTAACAATGGTACTGGTAATGGTTGGGTATTCCTGCGTCGTCATGCTCATCCACGCGCGCAGGCCCAATACCAGAATGATCAGATTAATAGCGCTGGCCAATACCCAGCGCCTGATAAATAAGTCCGTGAATTTCATTTAAATTCAAACCTTGCCTTATGGTTTTATTGTGTTGTTCACCACGACAACCGCACCCGGGCGCAGCTTCAACTGGCCTGCGGTCACAACCTCTTCTCCGGCTTTCAGTCCGGAGGAGATCATCACATCATCGCCAATGGGATTTCCGGTCTTAACCAGCACGGACGCGACAGTTAATATCGGTTTACCGGCCTTCATGGTTTTATGAACGACATAAACGTAATCGCCGAAGGTGTTATAGGTTATGGCATCCGCATTAACCACCAGAGACCTGGTTTTCACACCGGTCAGAAGAGTCACTTTGCCAAATAATCCTGGTTTGAGAAGCAGTCGCTTATTGGCCAGTTCCGCCTGAACCTGAATATTCCGGGAAGCGGTATCCACCTGAGAAGAAAGCGCTTCAACTTTTCCGTTAAAAACTTCGCCGGGATAGGCGTCAACGGTCAGCTTGATACGCTGACCGGTTCGCACATTGGCGAGATCATTTTGCGGTATGGAAAAGTCCAGATACAAAGGTTGCCATGTGTTGAGCACCACAATTGGCGTACCCGGCGATACATATTCCCCGAGACTTACCTGCCGCAATCCCAGATAGCCGGTAAATGGCGCGGTAA
>JAKAZF010000294.1:0-2175 GCA_021826605.1 Planctomycetota bacterium
CCGAGCGCTTTTCCAGAGCCTTGCGATACTCAATGGGCATGACCTTGTGGAATTGCGTAAGTGCTGCTTTCCAATCTGACAGAATGGCCTTGGCCACCGTGCTTCCGGTGAGCTTCTGATGCTCCTCAATCATTTCTTTCAACTCGGCTATATCTCCAAGGTCCACTACCTTTTCCAGTTCAACCATCGCCAGATTGCAGCGGGCCAGGAAAATATCCTCTGGATCGTACACGTATGCGATGCCTCCGGACATGCCCGCGGCAAAATTCCGGCCCGTCGGGCCAAGTATCACAGCGCGACCACCGGTCATGTATTCACACCCATGATCGCCCACCGCTTCGGCCACCGCACTGGCTCCGGAATTTCTTACACAGAATCTTTCACCGGCGATACCGCGGAAAAACGCCTTGCCGCTGGTAGCTCCGTAAAGAGCCACATTGCCGATGATGATATTTTCTTCCGCTTTAAACGTGCTGCGACGATCCGGATACACCACAATGGTGCCCCCGGAAAGGCCCTTGCCTACATAATCGTTGGCATCCCCTTCCAGTTCAATTTTCACGCCGCGGGCCAGCCACGCGCCCAGGCTCTGCCCGGCAGAACCGTTGAGCTTAAGCTCAATAGTATTTGTCGGTAAGCCTTCTTCGCCGTAGCGCTTGGCGATTTCATGGCTTAGCGTCGTACCGACGGTGCGATTGGTATTTTTAATCGGATATTCCAACCGCACGGGTTGTCGCGTTTCCAATGCCGCGCTGGCGTCACGGATAATGACATTGTCCAGTGCCGCTTCCAGACCGTGATCCTGCTTTTTCGTGGCGTACACATCCACGTTGTCATAAACCTTCACAGCCGGGGAAAGTATCGGTGCCAGATCCAGGCCCTGAGCTTTCCAATGGCGGATCGCTTCCCCGACTTCCAGACGATCCACGCGCCCGATTAAGTCGTTAAAGGTTCGGAAGCCCATGTAGGCCATGAGTTCGCGAACTTCTTCCGCCAGCAGGAACATGAAGTTGACCACATATTCGGGCTTCCCTTCAAATTTTTTCCGCAGTACGGGGTCCTGCGTGGCAATGCCTACGGGGCAGGTATTCAGATGGCATACGCGCATCATAATGCAGCCCAGCGTCACCAGCGGCACGGTGGCAAAGCCGAATTCTTCCGCGCCCAGCAAGGCCCCGATAATGACATCGCGCCCGGTCTTTAACTGTCCGTCCACCTGCACGACAATGCGACTCCGCAAGTCATTAAGTACCAGCGTCTGATGGGTTTCCGCCAGACCCAGTTCCCATGGCGTGCCGGCATGTTTGATACTCGTCAGAGGCGAGGCACCCGTGCCGCCATCATGGCCCGCAATGACCACGTGATCCGCATGCGCTTTTGATACGCCCGCTGCAACCGTGCCCACGCCGACCTCCGCCACAAGTTTGACGCTGATGCGGGCGGCGGGATTGGCGTTTTTCAAGTCATGAATTAATTGCGCCAAATCTTCGATGGAATAAATGTCATGATGCGGTGGGGGGCTGATCAACTGCACGCCCGGCGTGGCATGACGCAAGCGGCCAATATAGTCATCCACCTTATGCCCCGGCAATTGTCCGCCTTCACCGGGCTTGGCACCCTGTGCCATTTTGATCTGCAATTCATCGGCATTGGTCAGATAGTTTATGGTGACACCGAACCGGCCGCTGGCCACCTGTTTAATGGCTGATCGTCGAGAATCCCCGTTGGCGTCGCGCTTGGTAAAGCGTCGGGAATCTTCGCCGCCTTCGCCCGTGTTGCTCTTTCCACCGATCCGATTCATCGCAATCGCCAGGCTCTCGTGGGCTTCCGGTGATATGGACCCCAGGCTCATGGCACCAGTGGCAAAGCGTTTGACAATTTCGCTGGCCGGTTCAACTTCCGCCAGCATCACCGGCGCATCACCGGCTTTGAGCTTGAACAAACCACGCAATGTGCACAGATGACCGCTTTGCTCGTTAATAATTTTCGCGTACCGGGCATACGCCTCACGGCTATTGCCCCGCGTGGCCTCCTGTAAACTGGCGATTGATTCCGGGTTGAGCAAATGCTGCTCGCCCTGTTTACGCCAGGAGTATTGGCCGCCTTCCGGCAGTACCGGCAACCGCACTTCACCCTGGTGAATCGGATAACCGATTTCATGGCGGCGCAAAGCCT
>JAKAZF010000294.1:2185-4837 GCA_021826605.1 Planctomycetota bacterium
CTCGCGGTATAGTACCGGGAAATCCACACCGTCTATTTTTGAAACCGTGCCCGCAAAGCAGCGGTCAATGACATTTCGGTGCAGGCCGATGCCTTCAAATATCTGGGCACCTTTATAGCTTTGCAGCGTGGAAATGCCCATTTTGCTCATGACCTTAAACAGGCCTTTTCCGGCAGCCTTAATATAATTTTTAATGAGCTTGTCATCATCAAGGGCCGAATCAATAAACCCCTCACGCCGCAGATTCCACAGCGTCTCAAAGGCCAGATACGGATTAATCGCGTCGGCTCCATAACCGATCAGCATCGCATGATGATGCACTTCCCGTGCTTCACCCGATTCCACCACCAGGCCAATCCGCGTACGCGTTCCCTGCCGCACCAGGTGATGATGCACCGCCCCGCAGGCCAGCAATGCGGGCAACGCCACACGCGATTCATCCATGCCACGATCGGTCAGCACGACCAGAGGATATCCGTCCTCAATGGCTTGCGTGGTTTCCTGACAGATACGGTCCAATGCGTCCGTCATGGCCGATTCGCCGCCATCACGATCAAACACCGCTTCGATGGTGCGGGCCTTCCAGCCGCGATGATCCATGGCTTTAATTTTTGCCAGTTGTTCATTGGTCAGAATCGGCTGGGGCAATAGCAGGCGGTGGCAATGTTCTTCGCCGGCCTCAAGCAAATTGCGCTCCGGGCCGATGTAGCTTTCCAGACTCATAACAATATATTCTTTGTCTGAATCCAGCGGCGGATTGGTGACCTGCGCGAAAGATTGCTTGAAATAATCGTACACCAGTCGCGGCTGATCACTTAAACATGCCAAAGCGGCGTCGTTACCCATGGATCCGATAGCTTCCATGCCGTTGGTGCCCATGGGCAGCAACAACTTCATGAGATCTTCGGTGGTGTACCCCAGACACTGCGCCCGCGTCAGCAGCGTTTCCGGGTCAAACCCCGGCACCGCCGATGGTGTGGCCAGTTCATCAACTGTGATCCGCTGTTCCTGCAGCCACTGTCCGTAAGGGTGCTCTGCCGCCAGTTGGGATTTAATTTCAGAGTCATCAATAATGCGGCCCTGCTGGAAATCAACCAGGAACATGCGCCCCGGTTGCAGCCGACCTTTTCGTGCGACATTTTCCGGTTCAACATCCAGCACGCCAACTTCACTGGCCATAATGACCAGATCATCTTTGGTTACGTAATAGCGGCTGGGGCGCAGCCCGTTGCGGTCCAACACCGCCCCGATCAGATGGCCGTCCGTAAACGCCACGGATGCCGGCCCGTCCCAGGGTTCCATTAAGCAGGAGTGGTATTCATAAAATGCACGCCGTCGCGGATCCATGGATTCATGGTTCTGCCACGCTTCGGGAATCATCATCATCACAGCGTGGGGTAAGGACCGCCCGTTTTGCACCAGCATTTCCAGGCAGTTATCAAATTCGCCGGAATCGGAGGAATCGCCTTCAATCACCGGCTTAATCAGTTCCACCTCGCGCCCGAATGGTCCGCCGGCAAACATGCCTTCACGCGCGTGCATCCAATTGCTGTTGCCACGACGCGTGTTGATTTCACCATTATGCGCCATAAACCGCATCGGCTGCGCCCGACTCCAGGAGGGAAACGTATTGGTGCTGAAGCGTGAATGCACCAATGCCAGGTGCGTTTGATAATCTGGATCCATCAGATCAGCGCGGAAATATTGCCGAACCTGTCCGCTGGTAAGTTGCCCTTTGTAAATGAGCACGGTGGTGGAAAGGCTGCAAACATAAAAGTAATCACTTTGCGGCAACTCTGCCGCCCGTACCGATTCGGTAGCCTGCTTGCGCACGAGGTAAAGTTCCCGGTCCAGGGTGTGTTGATCCATGCCCTTGGGACCGGAGATGAACACCATTTTCATCCGCGGTTCGGTGCGTTTGGCGGATTGCCCGATCATGCTGTTATCCGCGGGAACTTCCCGCCAGCCCAGCAACGTCAGCTTTCGCTGGTGAATGGCTGTGGCAAATGCCTTTTCACACCAGGCACGCTGTTCATTATCAGATGGTAAAAAGACGATCCCCGCGCCGTAATTCCCGGCTGCCGGAAGCGTGATATTAGCATCTCTTTTGGCGACTTTTACCAGAAATTCATGCGGCAAGCCCGTTAGGATCCCCGCGCCATCCCCCGTATTTTCCTCGCAACCGCAGGCACCGCGATGTTCCATGTGCTCCAGCATGGTCAAAGCATCAGAGACAATAGAAGGACTTTTGCGGCCTTTAATGTGCGCAATAAAGCCTACGCCGCAACTGTCATGTTCAAATTGAGGATCATAGAGACCCAGCTTACCGGGATTACCGCCCGGTGTATTGTGTAGTTCCAACTTAAAAACCTCCATGCCTGAGGCATACCCTCGCTTCAAACAATTCCCGCCGCCACCCTGCGATACCTGAATCTATAAAATCGCAAGTCCTTTATTGTACTTATGAGCGGCCACGGGATCAAATATTCTTCGCCCGATACAAAAATTAGATTTCCGCACTGTGGAAGAAATTAAAAGTTTCGGATAGGATGCTGCAAATCAACGGGGCGTAGCTCAGCTTGGCTAGAGCGCTTGGTTCGGGACTAAGAGGTCGCAGGTTCGAATCCTGTCGCCCCGATTATCTGGAGAAAC
>JAKAZF010000295.1 GCA_021826605.1 Planctomycetota bacterium
ATCAAAGATATTTTTATAATTCTGCCCCAGTTTATAAAACATTCTGGCGTCATCATGTTTACCCAGCAATTCCGCCATGGCACCGACACACCAGTAGTCATAAGCAAAATCCAGCGTGCGGGAAACCGATTGATTCGCCGTCCCCATGGGAACGTAACCATAATGCCTGAATTGCTCCTGGAGTTCCTTATTTCCATTGGCTGTGGCACCCACCACGGCTGTCTCCCGCACGGCCGCGTAGAGAGCCGGCACATCATAACCGCGGAATCCGCGGGTATACGCGCCCAGAATCATGCCCACAACGTGAAATCCGGTCATGCACCATGTTTCATTGGCCCACAGTGGCCAGATCGGAAGCGATTGCTGATTTAACTGCCGGTAATCCACCAGCATGGTCTTGATGATATCATTGGTCCTATGAGGCTGGGTCAGCATGATCAAGGGGAATTCGCCCCTGTAAATATCCCATATTGAAATCGTGGTGTAGTTGGTGAAACCGTCAATGGTATGGTTTTTGCCATCTTCACCGCGGAAGGTGCCGTCCACATCATTATATGTGGTCGGCCCCATCATGCAGTGATAGGCGCTGGAGTAAAACGTCTGGGTAAGTTCTTTTGTGGGCAGAGCAACATCCAGCGATGCCAGAGCCTTGTTCCAATTCTGCCGGGTCTGATGACAAATTGCATCAAAATTCCAATGGGGAATCTCCGCCGCCAGATTCTTGCCGGCGCCCTGAATTCCCGTTCCGGAAATACCCGCGCGAACCAGCAGCGGTTGATTGCCGTTGACGGTGTCATGGTGCCATTGAAAAATGGCTTTTATCTCGACCCCGGAGAAATGTTTCGGCAAGGTTGTTGGATGCCGGGTAACCTGCCCATCCACCATGACATCAACGTATTGAATCGGAGCATTGAATTCCATGACAAAATAGGCCTGACGATTTTTGGCCCAGCCGTGGCTGTACCGCTTGCCGCTGATACGTGTGGGACTTTCAATGGTCAATTCCGTGTGATAGGCCGCATTACCCAGTCCGTGCGCCAGATCCAGCATGATTCCACGACCTGTTTCCGCGGACAACGCCGGATAGGTATAGCGGTGCATGCCGCAGCGGGTTGTGGCAGTCAGTTCGGCCTTAACCCGTGGCGTTTGCAGATATACGCTGTAATAGCCGGCCTGGACATTTTCCTGTTGATGGGAAAAGCGGGACGCGTAGGGGGTGGTGCTATCGCTGGAAACCCAGCCGCTGCCGGGCCCCAGGGCCTGAATTTGTGCTTCGTGTTGTTTTCCCGGTGCGCCGGATTTCCACCCCCAGTTTGCTCCTTCCACCACCGGCATGACCAATACATCGCCCAGTTCCTGCACACCGGTGCCGGAAATGTGCGTATGACTCATTCCCAATATGGTGTTATCCGGATAGTGATAACCGCCACAGTGGTCCCAGACATAGATATTCCACTTTCCATTCCATTTCGGTTCAGGCGGACCTGCGGTATCCGGACTTAGTTGCACCAGACCAAACGGTGCTGTCGCTCCCGGGAACGTATGCCCATGCCAACCGGTGCCGACAATCGGACGCACCTGACTGACAAAGCCGCCGGACACCGCGGAGCGGTCACTGGGTTCCGCCAGACTATCGGCTGATCTCATGCCCGACTGCGTGGCACACCCCGCCGTAAGTGATCCCACCGCCGCCGCGCCCGCCGCCGCCATGCAAGCCTTGACAAATTCGCGGCGGTCAAGTCTCTGGGAATCAGGATTGTTCATAAGTACTCCTCACATTGTATAAAAGCCAGAATGCCATCTACCGTAAGGTGGATTCAGATCGAAAATACCGTATGTTTCAATTGTGCCAGAGGTTGCCATTTTCGCCGGATCAAATGGAAGAGCGCTTCTCGAATACAAGCGCGTCTTGTTAAGATTCATCATTCCGCTGGTGGATAATAGCCAAACGTATGGGTCGATCATAATAGTTTGTTCCGACCTCGCAACAGTGAACGTCAAATTGTCAGGTGCCGTGTTCACTGTAAATGCCGCCGTGAACATAGTACTGGCGACATTGTACACTGTTGGGCGATTATTGGTGCAATTTTCAAATTATCGCCGCGATAATGACCTGCTGCACGAACCTCCGGCACAGGGCGGGCAAATGAATGTGCTTGAGTTTCATCGCTTCCAACGTGTGCGCCCACGACGGTCAGGTTGTCTCGGTCATACCATCCTGCCAAAGCGGTCCCCGCCGGCGCGAAGGTGGCCCGTCGATTGCGGCGTGAGACATCAGCCATGGGTAAAACCTTTAAGCAAGAACATCAACGAACAGGCGTCTACAATTTCAATACGCTCGCCGAGCTCCGATTGTTTTAAAATGTCAAAAAGCTCTTTATGCCATGTCGGCGTCTTAAGAATCGTTCGATAAATGCGGAATTGAGCGCCACGGGCGGTGGTCTGCCTGAGTATCACCCTGGCCATACTCTCGGGCGAATGGTCGGGAACCTGGCTCATGTGCAAAAAAGGCATTCCCTTGAACACGCCGTGCCGCGGATTGTACTGCCCGACCATGCCATCCGGCGAGAATTGCGCATAAGCTGACTTAACCTCGTCATTCATCGGCGGGGCATCACCGTCAATAACAAAGCCGGTCAGTTTGATATCCCACAGGCGGTAATATTTTGCGCAGTGGATATGCCACGGAACAATGCCCGAAGGCAATCCGGAAAACTTCCGCGGCGTTTGTAAAGCGCCGGGGTTCAAATACCCGGCTCCGGAATCTCCAGTAATGAAATGATCATTGCCGGTTTTCGTTTCCCGCGCGTACACCATGCCGGGGGCAAACCGATCCGAAAGATTCGGATCAAACGCCCAAGCCAGGGGAACGGTGCCGCGGGCCGGGTCGGTCCACATTGCCGGCAACATCTGATAAAGCCAAGCCGCGGAATCGTAATCACCGACATAAATGGCCACATACGATTTATCCGCCACACGCCCGTTTGGAGCAATCAGTCTTCGCTGTTGCAGGCTCTGTTTTGTGGGAAAGGCCTGCGGATATCGCTGTTTAAGCGGGTAATGCTGATACAGCGACGCGTTGGCCATGGCTCCCAGTCCCAGAGCATCGGCATCCATATAACCATTGAAGCACGACACGATATAAGCATATTGCCATTCCGTGGCCACGCCGCCATGTTTGCCGCCGGCACCCGGATGGTTGGTGTATTTTTTATCCCACGGAGGAAATCCTCCGATGTGAATCATTCGGTTTCCATGGGTCTGATTCCATGCGGAACGCAGAATAGCCCGCAGCGTCCGCTGGTCGGTCCCCTTTGGCTGCGTGGGATCGTCAACCGGCACTTCATCCGCCCATGGGTCCAGATCAAAAAAGAAACCACGATGCGCAATAAAATAATCGTGGTTGCTCAGGGTGTGGTTGGGGATTTTTCCAAAGGGCTTTTTCAGCCAATACGCGTCGATGTAATAACCCATTTTAGAACCGTTGCACCGCCGGGAATCCAGATAGCGCTGCTTGGCCCAGATATAGGCATCGCATTTGGCGCTTCCGGTGGAAGCGGTGGTGGTGCCGGGGATTATTCCGCGACCGGTAAAAAGCGGCGACCCGTCGGGATGGATCAGCCATATCTTCACCGGAAATCGCGGCCCGGCCGGATCCGTTGTGAGCCAATAAAACAGGGACGCACGCGATGTGTCAAAGCGAATCGGCAGCAGGTCTTCCACGCCGGCAGCCGTTGAGGCGACGTTTGACGTTGCGGGCACATTCTGATCGTACGCCACGAGTCCGCGCACCAGATGTTTGAATGCAAGTATCAGCTCGTGAAGACCCGTTTGATTTGCGAACTGGTGCAACGTGCGGTGTTGCAGCCAGTTATGGCGCATCCATTGGAACCAGAATTGATCGATGCGGCCGGAATCGCCACCGATGAAAAACTGATAGATACTTGCGCCGGATCTGTTGGCCAAACCCTGCAGGGCGGCTAACACATGCGCATGATCCCATATTTCATGCAATTGGTGTTTGTTGTCCCGGTTAAGCTTGAGTGTATATGTCATGTTGATGGTCGTAAGTAATCCGCCATCGCTTCTCGTTGCCGCCGGCCGTGCATAAGAATGTTTTGCCGCACCGAAGTCGGAAATCGCTGCAGCTGCGCCCACTGCTCCCGCTCCAATAAATGTTCGCCTGCTTGACCGCTTGCCGCTGCTTGTTTTCACGGAATCATTCCTTGTTTTTGCTGAATTTCCTGTCTATTGACTGCACAGGGGCCACGCCGCTTCTTTTCGCCGGTGCGCGTCAGGATGCATCGCATAAGTGTGCCATGGTGCGACAACCTCATAACTCGGACTCCTGAAGCCAGGTCAGGAAAAAAGCGTTCCATAATCCCCGATGCGTTCTGCTGATGCCCCAGCTACTCAACGGCATTCATGCCAATTCGGGCCTTGGCTCCAATCTGATTGCTGATCCGGGCGGAACCATGAAACCGGTTGGCCGCAATGACCGCCGTCGCCGCGCCGCGTTCAATCGTTACCTGACGGCTGCCCGCATCCATAAATTCGCAGGCGTTGATAATCAAACCGCCCCGGCGCAGCATGATTGCCGGTGCGGTCTTGTTCCGCTGCGCCCATGACGTGAAATGGCAACCGGTAAAGCTGGTCTGGCCGGACCCCTCCAATACCGCCATGGTATCGGTCAGCGGGCCTCCCCAGAATCCGCAATTCGTGAACTTCACCGGTCCATGGTTCGTTGCGCTGACTTCAATCGATGGCGCTCCCATGAACTGTCCATTCACAAAGGAAATGCCCGCATGTGACTGGTTGCCATCCACG
>JAKAZF010000296.1:0-2572 GCA_021826605.1 Planctomycetota bacterium
GTATTTCCTCGCCGTGATAACGGAAAAACACGCTTCGCGCCTTGCCGGACCGAGGGTGAGAAACTGCGTTCGCGCCACGTAAAGTCCTGGTATGCTAATGGAAGTCTTACACTTGCAGGGACGGAAAACGTTCTTTGGCCGCCAGGGCCTGCTGCAGCGTGGTGGTACAGCAGACCCGCGAACAATAAGCATTGATTTTTCCGTCAGCCCGTGGCGTATGCACGCCATCAATTTGCCGGCTGCCGACGCAGTGCAGGAACGCTATACTGCGTATGCGTCGGCCCTTATAAACCAGTTCTTCAGCACCAGTCTGCTGGCTCCGCATCAAGTCGATGAATTCGGGCATGGTTACCACGCCCGGATCTTTTTTATACAGAAATTCACCATCGTCGGGCACGTAGGGCCGGAAACCGGTGGCCATGACAATAGCCCCGATGGTGGCTTGCGCACAGGTCATGGCGCCGGCCGGCCCGATCGGTCCCTCAATCGTTACTTGAAAGCTGCCCACGAAACCACTTACTGCGGTGACCTTGCAATTCAACAGTATTTCCACCAGTGGGTTTTCATCAAGTTGCGCCAGCAGTTTCGTCACCAGTTGACCGGCGGGGGTATCCGTTGGAAACACCTTATTCCATTGATTTAATCGTCCGCCGAGGCGCCCGCCGGACTCCACCAGCAGCACCGGAATGCCGCGTCCAGCCAGATCAGCTGCGACCTTCATGCCGGCAATCCCGCCCCCAATGACCAGCGCTTTGCGGTGATTGGGAAGCCGGATTTGATCCAGTGGGGCAGAGTACTGCAATTTGCCCACAGCCGCGGCAATCATCCGGATGGACTTGGTGGTCGCGCCCGCAGGATCATGCTTATGCGCCCAGGAGCCTTGCTCGCGAATGTTCACATGCTCATAAAGGTACGGATTCAGGCCACCGCGCTGCACCGCCCCACGAAAAGTAAGCTCATGGAGAAAGGGCGAACAGGAAGCCACCACCACCCGGTCAAGCTTTTCCGCCTGAATATCCTGGCTGATGGTGTTTTGGCCGGGATCGCTGCAACAAAAGGTGTGAACCTTTGCCACCACCACGCCGGGAATATGCCGGGATACTTCCGCCACTCTATCAACATCCACCACGTCGGAAATATTCCCGCCACAGCGGCAGATATAAACGCCGACCCGCGGTTCCTGGTGTTCGTGTGGTGTGTTGTTGTCGATCGTATTCATCGCATTTCCTTTCAAAGCCTGGCTTGGGCGGCCTGCTCAGCCGGGACTTCCGCCGCAGCTCGCTGCACAAGATGCACCACCGCCGTAGCGTGTGGAAGGCTCTGGTTTTCGTCTTGTTTTTGCCGGTGCAGATAACGCCGGGCGGCCATGGCCGCAGCTCCGGATTCGGTAATTGTGTCAACAATGTCTTTAGGACCCAGCGCCGTACCGGCGGCGAAAACACCTGGCACATTGGTCGCGCTTGGAGTGCTGATATCGGGTGAAGCCACAAAGCCATCGGAACCACGCTGCAGCGATGAGTGCTCTGAGACATTCCACTGTGGCAGCATGCCCTGCGCCAATACGACCAGATCATGGCGCTGCGTGCGGCACGGATCGGCCGCTTCTTCGGTATATTCGACGTGCAGCAGCATATCGTCATTCGGAGCAGACTCGATCCGCGCCACTTTCCCCCGCACAAAGTTAATCCCCATGGCCTTGGCATTCTGATAAAACTGCTCGTAGCCTTTTCCAAAAGCCCGGATATCCATGTAGTAAATGGTGATATCGGCCATGGGCAACGCCCCGGAAAGCAACATGGCCTGCTTGATGGCATACATGCAGCAAACACGCGAGCAATAGGGCACGCCGATGGTTTCGTCGCGCGAGCCGGCGCATTGCACAAAGGCGATGGAACCGGGAATTTTGCCATCCGATGGCCGCAGTACGCGCCCGTATGGGGCGTGTGGTGCCAGCAGACGCTCCATAGTCAAGGGTGAAATGACGTTGTGACTTTGGGCCGCATTGTATTGCGGTTTCACCTGCAAACTGTTGAGGGCAAAACCGGAAGCCACGATAACCGTATCGGCATGGATGGTAAACGTTTGCGGCTCCTGTGCATAATCGATGGCGTCGGTGGGGCAGGCCCGGGCGCATAGTCCGCAGGTGGTGCAGTAATCCGGGTTCAGCACCGCCTTTTGCGGAATGGCGTTGGTGAACGGAATGGCAATGGCCCGGATGGCCCCCAATCCCAGCTCAAATGGATCAGGATATTCGATTTCGCAGGCGTATTCGCAAAGTCGGCACCCGATACACTTTTCGGGGTCCACATACGTCGCCTTGCGGGTCACGGTAACCCGTTGTCCGGTACCCACTGCTTCCAACGCGTTGACTTCGGTATTGACCATCAGTTGAATGTTGGGATGATGGGCTGCGGCAGACATTTTGGGTGTGGTGATGCAGCTGGCGCAATCCAGAGTGGGAAAGACTTTGCTTAAGGCAATCATCTGTCCGCCAATGCTGGATTGTCGCTCGACGATGATGACCTTAAATCCCTGGTCAGCCATGTCCAGTGCGGACTGAATTCCATCGATG
>JAKAZF010000296.1:2582-4825 GCA_021826605.1 Planctomycetota bacterium
ATGCCACCGCCAACAACCAGAACATCGGTATCAATTTGTTTTTCCATTGCTACCATGACTTTCACCTTTCATCATGCGCTCACGGGTTCAACTGCCGCCGCAGCACCGGCAGTTCTCAGTTCCCGTCGGCATATCTGCTCAATTCTGGCGGCCTTGGCGCGATCAACAGGGCCTAGCTTGAGCAATTTATCATTGAGTTCACCAACTTCCTTAAGATACGCCTTGATGCAGACGGTACAGATAGCGGTAAGACGAATTCGCTGGATTTCCAGCCCTTCCCGTTTCATCACACCGGTAAGCTTGTCAATGCGTGCGGCCAAACGGTCGTAAGCGCCGCGATAGGGGCAGTCGGATCCGCAGGCTGCGATAAGTATGCCATCTATTCCCCGCGCGTAGCAGCGCAGATAAAAGTCCATCGGAAACAGTACCGGCGATGGCACGCGCAGTACGTCAATGTTGGAACCGTATTCCAGATGGGCCTTGCCCACGGCATCCGCTCCGGGATACGCGCAGCGCTCCGTGGCTAGAACCAGAATTTTTGGCGTAAACGCGGCGACCATACAGCACCTCGATATTACCGAATTTAAGTCAATACCGCAGTTATTTTTTGCGGCGTACAAACAGCCGATCGTGGCCGTCTGCTTCGATAAATCCCAGAAATTCATGGCCGATTTTGCCGGACCAGGCACCGATATCTTTACGTGAGCCTTGGTCATTGGATTTAATTTCAATGATCTGGCTCACTTTTACCGCACCAATGCCTTTTTTGGCTTCCAGCAGCGGACCTGGGCAGGCGGTACCTCGGGCATCAATCACCTTGTCCGGGGTTATGGCGTTTAACTCTTCGGTGGTCATGATAAAAACTCCTTCTTTAATAGTGGTAAAACACGGTCACTGTTTCGTTCATCGCTCGCGTTGGATGCGGCTGCGGGTATTGCATGTTTTGCTGGCTGGGCCTTCTGCGCCGGGGCCTTTCGGTATGCGGTACCATGGGCCGCCCGTCGGGCGTGGCATTGCGTTTTTTCAATGAGGGCATCGCGAATCAGTTCGGCGGCCTGAAGAAACCGGGAATCCGCAATCCGATAAAACACGTGCTGGCCACGCTTCTCACTGGTCAAAGCTCCGTTTTGTCGCATAACGCGCAGGTGTTGGGAGGCATTGGGTAGTGAAATTTGAGTTTGTTCCGCCAGGGCTGAAACCGTCCTCGGACCATGCTCAAGAGCGCAGAATATCCGGATTCTGGTCGGATGGGCCAGCAGCGAAAAGAACCCGCCCATCAATCCGCACAGTTCATCATTCATCCGGACTAACATCAGCAACTCCATCTTCTTCAGTTGCGGTTACCTGTAATTGCGAAACTACGCAAATACACTTGGCCGACTCAGCGCCCTGCTGGTGTCTGCCACCGCACAAAAATAAGTATCGCCGAAACACTCCATGGACGCCTATAGGACAATTCCCGGATGTCACATAGGTTCTTACCCTTATTGGTAATAGGGAAATATCCTAAGACACTGCTTCCTGCAGGGTCTCGTCAAGGTCTTCGATTCAAGCCCCAGGAACGCTTCCCGGAAAGATGCCGGGAGGAATTGTCACCCGCTTCTGTGATGCTCACGGCGCTAATACGTATAGATAATGCCGGTAACCCATGCCCGCAATCGCCCATGTTGACAAGGTATTGGCATCGTGCCCCGACCATCCGAACGGATGTGCATGCTCAAAGCAAAGATGCGTCCGAGGACCCACTGACGGCATCCACGGCAATACGCCCACACTTCTATCTTAAAGCGCGGCTCCCGGTACCCGGGTCGTGATGGGGCGGCAAGATGCGCGCTCCAGCGTCACATTCATGCTATCCGGACGCAAATGTCACATATTGACAGCGTTTTGGCTTAACCCTAGAAGTAGATAAGTGCGTGTGAAGCTGCGCCCTGGCTCTTGCCCAGTCGCATATCACGCACGGTGATGGACCGACCGCGCATCAAAGCCTGTTGTGGTTGGTTTTAGAATAAGGAGACCCGGTATGACCTTTACCAGCGCCAGCGATTGGAAAAAGTTTTTTTTGAGCCACGCCAAGAGTACTGTCATGGCCTTCGTACTAGCCGGATTTCTGGCTATTTACATCGGAATTACCCAACATGAGTACCCGTTTGTAAAAGGCGGGGTTATTCACCATTCGGCTCACCAGGCCAAAGGCGTATTTCATCCTTTCGGCTTTCTGTATACCTCCAGTTTCACCGCCG
>JAKAZF010000297.1 GCA_021826605.1 Planctomycetota bacterium
GGTCAGCACCGGCACATCCCGCAGGGCGAATACTTCCGGTCCACCATTGGCTGTGATTATCATCGCTTTCATAAGCACCAGCTTTCCATCTTCAAAGCAACTATTGTTGCGGCCATGAAACCTGATTTTTGGCTTCCGTCCTGCTACAATAACAGGTGTACGAGGTGCGGATTAAAAACGCAAGCAGAGGCCAGCGACCGATGATTGATTCTTCCACAGATCCGACGGGCATTATTATTGTCGATCATGGCAGCCGATTCAGTGCGGCCAATGACATGTTGTTGGAAGTGGTGGCGGTATTCAAACGCGTTTCCGGCTACAAAATCGTTCAGGCCGCCCACATGGAAATTGCCGAACCGAGTATCGCCAGGGCTTTTGCCGCCTGCGTTCACCAAGGTGCCAAGACCGTGATTGTGCATCCGTATTTTCTTTCTCCCGGACGGCACAGCACAACGGATATTCCACGGCTGGTGGCAGAAGCTGCTAAGGACCATCCCGGCATCGCCAGCCATGTTACCCAGCCGCTGGGTATCGATGAGGCCATCGCCAAGGTGATTATGGACCGCATTACGGATTGTTTCAACCAGCAATACACATGTACGGCCTGCGCTGGCCGCACCTGCGAGCCAGGCGCGAATGCCAGTTTCACAAATTCTTAACTCTATGCCAGTTAAAAACTTACACGGACCAGAGATGATGGTCTTCAGCGGCGCATTGAAGATCGCCGGTGAACCAACTCCTTTTCCGCCCCCGCTCAAGCCCCGCACGGCATCCCGTGACGGGGCTTCCCTTTTAGCAGCGTTTGACCTGTCGGCCATTATCGCAAATAATGAGGGCCTTATGCCATCTACGGTGGGTTGGCTGGTGGTTTAGTGCGGGTGTGCGTATATGTTTCCAATTGGTACGGATTCACCTCAGCGGCGCACACCGTGGATGAATTACGCCATTATTGCTGCCTGTACCGTTATTTATTTTATCAGCCACCGGTCCAATACCCCCGCTGATCCGGCGGGACTCGGTAAGGCTTGGCAAGGCCTGATGCTTACGCCCACACATTTGGAGGTATATCAGTTTGTCACATACCAGTTCCTCCATGCGCACCTGATCCGCCATCTACTGGGCAATATGATATTTTTATGGGCTTTCGGCAATGCGCTCAATGACAAGCTGGGGCACCTGCCCTATCTGCTTTTTTATATTGCCGGCGGAGTGATGGCTGGTTGCGGCCAGGCTTTGACATCCGCTGCTCCAACACTCGGTGCGTCCGGTTCCATTGCCGCGGTGGTGGGTCTGTTTCTGGTGCTGTTGCCTCTGACCAACATCCGGGTCTGGTTTTTATTTGGAATTTTTGAAATTCCCAGTATCTGGTTCATCGCTTTTCAAATCGTATTTTTTGATGTGCTGGGAGAAGTTCTTCACACCAGCGACGGCATCGCTCATTTTGCCCACCTGACCGGTTATCTCACTGGAATCGTCGTTGGCCTTATTGTGTTATGGGCTAATTTGGTGCCGCGCGACCACTACGATTTACTGGCTCTGGTGAACCGCTGGCGGCGGCGGCGGCAATATCAAAGCCTGGTTGCCAGCGGCTATAATCCGTTCATGCACGACAAAGGTACTGTGACGATAACTCCGCCCGTGCAGGTCACGGCCACTAGCGACCGAACGCTCTCCGGTACAGTTGACCCACGTATTGCGAGCCTGCGCGAAACGGTGATGAATTTGCGTCGCGATCATCAACTTACCCAGGCCGCAAGTTCCTTTTTGGAATTACGTCGCATAGACCCATCGCAGGTGTTGCCCGAGGATGTGCAACTTGATATTGGCAATCAATTGATGTCTGAGGGGCGGTATCCGGCTGCGGCCACAACGTATGAAGATTACCTTCGCGTATACCCACGCGGCAGCCAGGTGGATCAGGTGCAGTTGATACTGGGTCTGATTTACGCCCGCTACGAGGCCAAACCACAACGCGCCATTGAATTGTTCCAAAAATCGCTAAGCCAATTGCATAATCCAAGCCAACGCGCTCTGGCAGAGAGTGAATTGGCCAATCTACGGGCCGCCGGGTATCCCATTGAACCAGCTCCGCCGGCATAATGCTCACCCCGCGCAGTCCCGGGCAAATACCGCCTTATTTTCTCCTGCGGCTTCGTCGTCGGTGGCACAGGCCGGATGCTGCGACGTATCCCTGCCGGACGCGAGCCCAGACGGCCACGCACTCAGCGTGCAGGGCCGGCGGCTTCGCATTTGAATTGCGGCGGGCTATTGCAACTGCCAATGATCTGGCCGGTGCGGTTGGCACCGGAATAAATCCCGTTGAGCACATCACCCTTTGTCAATCGCTGTCCGTGAGTGTGATGATATTGAGGAAGGACAAGCTCGGATGACCGGCGGACGCGACTCGGCGGAAGTTCTCAATGCCCGCGATTACCGCGGACAGGGAAGACAGATATTTCATTTCCGAAGCTTGCTCGGGGTTTTGTCCGTAGCTGCTGGGCGGATAGGCTATGTTCAGATAGTGCTTGTACGCGGCCCGAGCCTGCTCGAACAACGGAATGGCGGCGGCGAAATCGTGATCAGCCGCATCGCCAAGACGGAACCGGCGGTTCGCGAGTTGCCATTTCACCAGGGCGTTAAAAAGCATGTTTTCGGCCAAGCCCAGTTTTTGATAATACTGCACCTCCACCAGATGATCCATGTGCAGAATCGTGGAGGTTGGAAACTTGTGAAAGTAAATTTTGAATTCCCGGATGGAACGTGGAGCATTCATCTGCACATTGCGGTAGCAATCGCGGATGTTGGCCACACGGGCGGCAAACCGATGCGTGAAATGGCCCGGTGCGGCGCTGAAGACATGCCACGTGAGACGCTGGGCATAATATAAATCGTCCCGACACCACAGCCGGAGCGCCATCGGCGGCCAGGAATACAGAACCGCTTCGCCCGAATCGGTCGGCAATTCCGGCTGACGCAAGGCACGGCGGTATTCCACCCACGCAAAATAAAATGGACTAAGGCCATAGCGATAGTGAACATGTCCTACCTTTACGCCATGCCCCAGCGGACCCTTCCGATCGCGGGCGGGCAGCAGCACGCAGTGAAATTCCGGCTGCATGACAAGGTAATGGACCTCCGCCAGGGTGCTCAGGGTCGGCTGCACCTTGCCAGGCACGTACCGGTATAAATGAGCTATATCGTACCGCCACCGGGCACAGTAGTATTTGCGTTCAAAGCTGGTACCCAGCTTGAGGAAAAAATTGTTGGCCTCGTTCATGATCATGTTGGAATCATTGGGAACGAGTTTTTGACCTTTGTACAGATAAACCTGGCCGTCGAGAACCCATTTGTATTTCAGGTTCATGGCATGAAACTGGGCGGACAGGTTGTACGCCTGATTCCATGCATTGAATATGTAAACAGCCCCGAAATATGGCTCCAAAGCTGCAATGGCGTTATAGTCTGATTCCAGCGGAACCCACTGCCGCTTGTTCTTATCGCTTTCGGCATTTTCCCACAGAGCCATCGCCAGAATTCCGCGGAATCCACCCAGGGTCAGCCGCGGGAAAGTGATCAGCAGGTTGCCCAGACTTTTATTGCTGGTCTGTACGAGTTTACTCCGTTGCCGGTTCAAGGTGGGCTGTAGAAAAAAGATTACCACCAATAGAATGATGGCTATAGCCACACAAAGCACCTGATCACGGCGCACTTGGCTTTTGATCGAGGCGACCAAGCTTACACGGTGAGCGGCCGCAGATGGCGCTGGGGAAGAGGCACCATGATTAGAATCCTGCGGCGGGGGCATCAGGCCAGCTCCTGTCTTCTCAAAAGCAGATAACCCAGAGCCAAAATGGGCAGGGCGCAGGCCAAGGTCCAGCCGGCATCCACTGCAGGCACTTGCCAGGGCAAATTTCTGGAAATAATAATGTCATGGAGTGGATCAAACTTGGTAAAATCGGGCATCAAACGCACCAGGGCGTAGAGCATCTTCACCATCACTGCAGTGATAAACGATCCAATCTGGTAGTACCACAGGCCCTTCATTTTGCTGTCAATATAGGGGCCGTACAGGCCGAAACCTCCCTGAATCATCAACTGATACACAAAGTGAAACAAGTTGCCCAGCACGTAGCACACCATGGTGGCCAACATGGCCACCGGCCAGCCCAGCCTGGCGCTGGCCGTCACGCCAATCACCACCAACAGCACCACTTCGCAGAAAATGATGAATTCACTTTTTGCCAGATTCACAATGAACGGCGATGGCGGCCGCACAATCTGCACGGAATTCTGCGTGAGCTTAATCCAGTGGCCCGGATAGTTACTCTGAATGTTGATGACCAATGGACTCGCGTCAAGCAGGCTTTTAGGCAACTTCATCACCGTCAGGTGCTTTTCGGCAAAACGCAATTGCATACGCACAGGGTGAGTAGGGTCCGCCAAGGTAAATGCGGTTATATCCGCGATGGCCGGCAGCGCTTCATTTTCCTGCTTGTCCACGCTCAAAAACAAGTGCACGGTGAAATTGCCATGTTTGCCGATGGGGATCTTTTTATCCGGTAAATGGGGAAACTCGAAGGAGGCCACTTCCGCTGGAATGCCGGGGTGGGAATAGCTGGGCCCGACGATTTCCTGTTTGTTGTTTGATTTGAAGCCGGTGATGACCGGATTGGGCTTGGGACTCATCATACCCGCTGGTACGCGGCTCTGATCCAGATTCAAGGCCAAACACGCGGCCGGTTGGGCCTTGGTTCCAGCCCCAAAAAACAAATAGGCCCCCAGCGTCGGGCATGTTACCTTCAGCAGCACCGGCCCGGGA
>JAKAZF010000298.1 GCA_021826605.1 Planctomycetota bacterium
CCGGTGGCATCGTTGTTCGCTCCTTACAGACCCACTGGCGGGGTATGCGCGTCGCTCACGCCTCGCCAGCGGCCAAAATCCCTGAGCCAAAAAATATGAATTTATTTTAGCGCAGTCCCTTACTTTTGCAGACCCGCCGCCAGGTCGGCGGTAAATTTACCTACTGCCGCGGGAACATCCGGTGTGGATGATTGAAGCTCCCGCGTTATGGTTTTGATTATGGCGGAACCGACGATGATACCATCCGCCAGTGGTGCCAGTTGGGCTACCTGATCCCGTCGGGAAATGCCAAATCCGACACATATTTTTTCAGTGGTTAAAGCACGCAGCGATTGAAGATTGATCGCCACATCGGCGGGCAGAGATTGCCGCTCTCCGGTTATGCCGGTAACAGACAGATAGTAAATGAATCCCGTGCAAAGTGAGGCGATTTTCGCGCGTCGTTCGGGTGGTGTTGTGGGAGCGATCAAAAGACTGCTTTTGAGTCCATGCCGCCCCAGCGCGGCCACCACTGTCGCGGCTTCTTCCAGCGGCACATCGGGCAGCACCATTCCATCGATTCCCACCTGGGCGCAGGCCGCGGCGAATGCATCGGTTCCATGCTTAAAAATGATACTGAAGCTGGCCATGGCCATGATGGGCAGTGCAAAGCCGTTGCGCCGGGCCGCCGCGACCGCTTGCAGTATCCGCTGTACGGTTGCCCCATTTTCCAAGGCGACGCGATAGCTTTCCTGGATGGTGGGTCCATCGGCAATGGGGTCTGAAAATGGAATTCCCATCTCCACACATCCCACTCCCGTGTGCTGCATGGCGGCCAATGTCGGTTCAAGCTGGTCTATAGAGGGATATCCCGCGGTAACAAAGGGGCATAATACCGCCCGATGATCGCGTGCGGTCGCGGCAAACGCTTTGGCAAGCCGATCCGTCATGTTATTGGCGCACCACAGGATGTGCGTAATACCCGATCATCGCCAGGAAGCGGTTGGCGTTGAGAATCGGAACCGACAAATTCTGCGCTTTTTGTACCAGTTGTTCATACCGCTGCTGATCTGCGGTTTGCTGTGCGGTTAATGCCGCAGTCTGAACTGTTTGTACACCATTAAAGTTCAAAGTTGAATTTCCGGGCTTGGCTCCAAGAACCAGAAAATCGGTCTGGGTGCTCAAATGTTTATTAACGATTCCGCCCCATGACCGGATCAGTTGAACAATCTGCCGCCGCCCGGCCGCGGTTGGAATTCCGTTGCCATTGACGTCAAAGTCGCCATAGACAACAAAATGGTATTGACGGCCAAGTTCTTTGCGAAAAATCGGATTGGCGATCAGGTCTCCGATGAAAACCTGCCGCCCGGGTTCCAGATGCGTGATTCGGCAAACTGAAGCGTATTGTCCCACGCGGATCACCGATATGGAACCCGATATGCTGCCAGCCGCGCCACCGGCAACTCCCAGGTCGGCCGGATATACCGCAAAGGTAAGTCCCACCGTTACATGTTGCTTGCTGCCGATATTGATATAGACATGTCGCGTGGCCGGAGACACGCGGATGACCTTGCCATCCGCCTGGCTGAGGATCGCATTGGCACCCGTATTGGGCGCACGGTAGGCGGCGATTTGATTGCGCAGATCCTGCACCACACTCAGACGCGATCGAAGTTCTTGTTTGAGCTGTTGAATCTGGACAACTTGGCCGCGCAATTCAGAAATATATTTCTGTTGTTCGCTGGTAATCTGCTGTTGCAGCGTACCGGATACGGTACTGACCTGCGTGTTGGCCGCATTGATCTGGGTGGTCAGGGCATCAATGCGTTTCTGGGCTGAGGCAAGTTTATTATTAATCGCGTTGATATCATCCTTGAAGGATGTGCGTGTGGTTTGAAAGCGACGCTGATAACCGGCGATCTGGTCGTTAAGTTGCTTGACCGCATTTTGCGAGGACTGCAGTTGCGTGTGCAGCGTGGACACGGCCAACAGCAGGGGAGGTTGATCCGCCAGCCCCGCTTTGGTCAGTGTGGTACTGATCGGACCGGACTGGTTGATCAGTCGCGACACCGGCATGGCGCTGTTGCCGCTGATTTTGGATTCAAGCTCATTGATCTGGTGAAGGAGTTGTCCAATCACCGTATTGTCCGCGGTGGCATTGTTCTTTAGATCAATGATGGTTGGATTATTCTGATCCGCCGTCGAGGCCAGCAGCTCTAGATTTTGCCGCGCCGTCAGTGCCGATTGATCCGCCTTGCCAACTTTGAGGTAAAGCAGAATCGCGGCCGTCGCGGCCAGCAGAAACAGAAAAATGAAAACCACAAGTGCGTAGGGGGGCGCGCTGCGCTGTGTGCGAACCGTTGCCATAGGTGAAAGCCTCCGTAGCCAAACATCCTGACCGGCCAGCCGACTGTCACGATACCACCGACTATCCAAAAAGTCGAACCTTGATCCGTAACCGCCTCGGCACTATTGTTCAACTATCACCGCTAACGGTACTTGGGTCAAGCGAAAAATGTCAAAAAAGCATTTACCGGCACAACCTGCTCTCCCGCCATCGCCCGATGTCCACAGCCATGGCGGACAGAAAATCGCCCTTTCGGTTCCCCAAAAGGCAATTCACCGGCCACCCGGCATAGGTGCCAAAAGGTCCTTGAGCAATAGCACCGCGGGCACAACCGCATCAGCCATGCTAAGAGAATCCAATATCCGCTTTTGCCGTGGAGTCCATGCCATCGGCACGGCTGGATTGCAGCCCAATACTCCCAGGGATTCCAGAATCGCACCCTGTAAATCACAAATTCCATCACCGCGCAACGCGCTGATATAAACCTCCCGTGCGTTCTCGGACGCTTTCCGCGCTGCAAAAGGTGGTGAAATATCGATCTTATTAATGGCATAAATGAGCTTGCCGGATCGAGTATCTGCTTGCGCATCGATCCATTCGAGCTGTTCCCGACCGGCGGATGTCCCATCCAGCACCACCACTACGCAATCCGCCTGTTGTGTCTGCTGGTGCGTGCGGGCCATGGCTTCCCGTTCCAGATGATCATCGGTGGTTCGCAGGCCCGCGGTATCCACAATGACGGCGTTGAGTGATACGGAACCGGCGCTCAGGCGGATTGTCACATCCACCCAGTCGCGTGTGGTGCCGGCGGTGTCGCTGGTAATGCTGGCATCTCTCCCGGCCAAGGCGTTGAGCAATGTTGATTTCCCCGCGTTTGGTCTTCCGATTAACGCAATGCGCGGCGGATGCAAAAAATGCCGGAGGCAATCCGATCTATCCAGAATCCACTGGGCCTGTGCCTGCACGCGCCAAAGCGAATCTGTCGGCGAGCCACCCGTCAGGCTTTGCAACGATTCACGCGCCCATTCCGCCAGCCCCTGAATGTGCTGCCCCGATAAGAGTCGAAGCGTAAATGAATTATCAACCGCGGGCAATGCCGCCAGCACTTCCTTGAGAATGGCCGGTGCGGAAGCAGGTCTCTCTCCGGTGTCACCTCCGACTGCGTCACAATAGTCCTCGGCGGTTCCCACAATCGCCCCCGCCGCCCGCAGTGCCTCAAGTATCCGTTCGACCACAGCCACGCCGCCGTGGGCGTGAATTTCGAAATGCCGCTCATTTCGGCAAACAATCAATACATCATCAATTTCCTGGCCATGAAATGTCAGCGTGCCCCGCTTGATGCCTGCAACCGCCATAAGTCCAGCCCCGGCGCACAACCGTGCCACACAATGACGCGCTTCGTCTCCGACCACAGCAATTGCCGCAATGGCTCCGGAGCTTGCGGCGGTGAGGCACCAGGAATAGGTGCCGGGTGGCAGGCCGCCACGCGCGGATGGCGTTGCCGCCGAAGTCGCGAGCACTCCATCTCGCTCCGCCCTGGCTGACGGTCCAGAAATATTCCCAAGTTCCATGGCACCATGATACAAGGATTAATAGCTGTGCGCGTCAATTTGTGTTTTATGGCGGAAAATCCAATAGACGTATCCGGTATAAAACAAGACAATGGGCATGCCGATCAGGGCGATTATCAGCATGATGTGCAGCGTATAGCTCGATGAAGAGGCATTGGATATTGTCAAACTGTTGGCCGGGTTATTTCGCGCATAAACAATATTCGGAAACAGCCCAATCGCCAGTAACGACAACAATGCGATGATCGATACACAGCTTGAAAGAAACGCCCGGAAATCTCGTTTGTGAAATATCTCACGGGGAATATTTGCTATAGCCAGCATGTTGACCAATGCCACCGCAAAAAATATCGGGTGTTTACGAATTTCAGCAGTCAGATGCCGATCGTAAAGGAGCGTCGCCATGGTGGTAGTTGCACTGCACATAATGAAAAAAATAATCGCATTATTTACCCATCCGCGCACCCGGTCATGCAGAGCACCTTCAGTCTTCATTACCAGATATATCGAACCGTGCATGAGAAACAACGCCACCGTGGTTAGCCCCACCAGCACGGAATATGGATTTAGCAAAGCCCAGAATCCGCCGATATAATTACCGTGTGCGTCAAGTGCTACCCCGTAGGCCAGGTTGCCCACAAGCGTTCCCAGCAGAAATGCGATTAGAACACTGCCAATGAAGAAATTAATATCCCATAGCGTACGCCACCACCCCATCGGCTCCTTGGACCGAAATTCAATGGAAACCCCACGAAAAATCAGCGCCGCTATCAATGCCATAAAAATCAGGTAAAATCCGGAAAACAACGTTGCGTAAACATTTGGAAACGCCGCAAACAAGGCCCCACCGCCCGTTACCAGCCAGACCTCATTACCGTCCCACACCGGCCCGATGGAATTTAGAAAGA